>CAYUKW010000128.1:0-1517 GCA_964445395.1 uncultured Candidatus Saccharibacteria bacterium | reverse complement strand
TTGCTACATTGATTGAAGCGGTTGAGGGCTAGCATCATTTCGGGATTTTTTATAAATAAAATTTCAATGGCGGATAAAAAAATAAAAATTCTTTTCGCCATCGGTCGGCTGAGCGTCGGCGGGGCGGAAAAAATACTCGTCACGCAGCTGCAAGCCATTGATACGGGCAAATTCGATCCTTATCTTTTGACGCTTTTCAGCGAACAGAAAAACAGTTTCGGATCCGAGGTAGTCCTTGATCCGGATCATTGGAAGAAACTCGATTTCCGCTCTCTTTTCGACGTTGTTTCCTGGTGGAAATTATTTTCCTATATGCGCAGAGAAAAGTTTGATGCGGTGGCAACCTCGCTTTTTTCCGCGAATCTCATGGTCCGCATTTTTGCAATCGCATTACGCGTGCCGGTGATCGTCAGCTTTGAGCAGAATCTGTATCCGGACAAGCATCGTTGGCAGATCTGTGCAGATTGGTTCCTGGCAAAATGGACAGATACGATTATCGCTTCTTCGGAAGTCGTCCGGAAATTCACTTCGGCGCAAGAAAAGATTCCGATAGAAAAGTTTTCGACTATGCATATCCCGCCGCTGCTGGAAATGGCCGGGGCAAGGAATCCGGATGCGGTCCGGCAGGAGCTGGGCATTCCAAAGGGTGCGAAGATAATTCTGACGGTCAGCCGGTTAGTGAAAGAGAAAGGCCATCGGTATCTGGTGGACGCGGCTAAAAAAGTTCTGGAAGAATTTCCAGATGTGTATTTTGTCATCGTCGGCTGGGGAGACCAGGAGGGAAGTTTGAAGTCGCAAGTTAAAAGTTTAAAATTGGAAAATAGAATGTTCTTGCCCGGCAGGATGGATATCCGGGATGTGCTGCCGCTGGCGGATATCTATGCCGAGCCGGCTGTCATGACCGATCTCCCGATTGCAATCATGGAGGCGATGCGCCTGGGAAGGCCGATCGTCGCCAGCGCCATCGGAGAAATTCCTGTATTTGTCAGGGATGGCGTGACCGGATTTCTGGTAGAGCCGAAAAATCCGGACGCATTGGCCGGAAAGATAATTCAATTGCTGAAAAACGAAGATTTGCGCGGAAAATTCGGCACTGCGGCGGAACAGGCGGTACGGAAATATTCTCTGGAGGAATACGAAAATAGATTTGAAGACCTGATTCTGAGGGCCGCGCGCAGGTGACATTGATCGTTGAAAAAGTGTTGAATACTGTATATGAGAAAAGATTTTTTGGTATTTGGAAATCCGCTGATCGAACAGCCGGAAATCGATGAAGTAGTCGCCACGCTGAAGAGCGGCTGGATCGGCACGGGTCCGAAAGTGAAAAAATTTGAGGAGCTGTTTGCGGAATATAAATCCGTGAAGCATGCGATGGCGGTGAATTCCTGCACCGCCGCGCTGCATCTGGCGATGCGGGCCTTGGATATCAGGAAAGGGGATGAGGTCATCGTCCCGACCATGACCTTCGCCGCGACTGCCAATGCGGTGATGCATGCCGGCGGAACTCCGGTTTTCGT
>CAYUKW010000127.1:0-1555 GCA_964445395.1 uncultured Candidatus Saccharibacteria bacterium | reverse complement strand
AAAGAATCAAACCCGGACATGGAACCAAGAACTCCGAACCACGGCGTCCAGGCATGCGCCGGAACAATTACGGCATTTTCATTCGCGCCAAAGACTATTTTCGCCAATTCTTCTGAGTCCAGACCGAGAATCGGACGGGCATCGGATGCCAATTTGCCGACCAGCGACAGCTGTTTGTTTATTTTTTCCGCAGATTCCAGATCCGGAACCATAACCACATGATGCACGCGTCGGGTTTTTCCTCCACGGGAATATATACAAGAAATTTCCACTGAAAGCATGAACCGGGTATCGGCAAAGGTTCCTTTCAGCGTCGGCAGTTTATATTCTTTCTTCAGCCGTAAAAGTCCCTGCTCTGCCGGTTCCAGTTTTTCTTTGATTTCCTTCATCCAGGCCGGGTGCGTAAAATCTCCGGTTCCCATGACTAGAATACCTTTATCATCCGCCCAGCGGTCCAGCTCTTCAAGAATCATCTTGCTGGATACGGCGCGGGAATATTTGGAATGGATATGTAAATCAGCAGCGAAATTCATCTGATAAGTATGTCGTATTACATCGCCGGAGACAATAAAAAACTCCCCGCTTAGCGGGGAGTAGGTTCTGTCAAAATGTTAAGCACGTTCAATGTTGAATCTCCGAAACCGCTTCCGATGGACATGCCGGCATGATAGCCATGGTGTCCGGATTCAAAATCCTCACGTGAGAGGATATATCCGAGCTCGCCATTCGTAAGACCGAAGATAAATTTCGGAGCGCCGTCCATCCGCGGTTTCACTTTCGACCAGATATTCGGAAACAGTTCTCCGGGAACCGTGACGATCTGGGCGGGTCCGATGCGGAGCATCGAAAAATGCGCATCAATCCGGTAACTGTCCGTGGCAATTTCTTTCCCATTAATTGTCACGCTCACCGGCGATTTTTCTTTTCTGAAAAACCTGGAGATCATCCCGATTTTTGCTGCATTCAGAAAGAATTTATTCTCTACGCCGGTATTCAGCGTCATAGATCTGCCGGTTATAAGGACCTCGGGAGTCTTAATCGGTTTCTTGAGAATGGCGTAAACTCGATCAGCAAGATCCTCGCCCAGCTGACGAGCCTGATAATTGCCGTTCTCATCGTTCCTGCGCGGCTGGACTCCGCCGATGGCTCCGGGTATGAATATCACGTCGCCGCCGGAAAATTTCTGAAGCCGATTCTCCAGATAATACGGGAAATCGGCGCTCATCGTGAAGCTCTTGATATTATCCGGATGCACCGCGAAATTCACCAGCGTGACCGGCTTTCCGCTCTTTCTCAATATCTGCATCACGGAAACCCCGTAATCGGGTTCATTGTTATCCCGCCCGGAAGAATATCCCTCAAAACTTCCGCTTCCGAAGCGTATCTTTCCGGGAGCCAGATCATCGATTGACTCATCGATTGCTCTGGCTATTTCATTCCGCATGAACTCCATATATTTCTTATTCTTGCCGCTGAACGGCGGAATACCCCACAGCCCGACCACGTCAGGGCCGGAATGGGTATGGGTCGCGGAAATGAAAATACTGCCCGGGTT
>CAYUKW010000126.1:0-1602 GCA_964445395.1 uncultured Candidatus Saccharibacteria bacterium | reverse complement strand
CAGCATCTTAAGTGCTGTGCGTCTGCCATTTCGCCACCCGGGCAGCTCTCAATGCAATATACAACATTCTACCGCTTCCGATAATTATTGCAATCGGGTTTGTAATACTCGCGTATCTGTAATAAAATGAAGCTAATCCATCACTTACAAAATGCCGCCAAACATAGAACCACATAATAATCTCAAATCGCTTCTGGGCGAAGCCTTGGAACTGCGGAATGTGAATCACGAAAAGCTCGCGCAGATCACCGGCATCTCCGAACGGTACATCTGGGCGATCCAAAACGGAGAATTCGATAAGCTCCCTTCATCGCCGTATGTCCGCGGCTATATCAAAAAAATCGCGGAAACGCTCCGGCTCAATCATGATGAAATCTGGGAGCTGTATAAAAAAGAACTGGCGCGCAAGACATCCGGAAAATACGATACGCTTCCGGAAAATCGCTTCGCCATCCGCCAGCTTTCCCGCAAGCAGCTGTTCTCGCTCGCGCTCGGAGCCCTCTTCGTCCTCTATCTTCTTTTCAATATCAGCCGGTTGCTGGGAAAGCCGGATCTTCAGGTGACTCAGCCGCAGCAGGCCATCCTAACAACTTTGGAAAATCATATAGTCCTGGCAGGCACGCTGACGCAGCAGGATAAACTGACCATCAATGGCGAGGAGGTGTTCGTCAGCGCCGATAACACCTTTTCCAAAGACTTCCCGCTGCAGCCGGGACTGAACGTCATCGAGCTCAAGGCCCAGCGATTCCTCGGCAGGGAGACTATCGAGACGAAACAGGTGCTCTACCAGCCGCCCGCGGCGCCGGTGAAATAATTTCATCCGCATCGCCGGAAGACTTTATGCTGATTTTACAAAATAATATCCGTCGTGATAGTATGTAGTGGTCGCAGTAAGTATAATTAAGATTATTTTTTTATGGCAAAAGAAAAAGAAGTCAAGGAAAAAACCGCGGAAGAACAGACAAACGATCTCGACAGCCTCCTGTCGAATCTGCAGGACAAATTCGGCGAAGGCGCGATCATGAAACTCGGCGATGCGAAGCGGGTCAATGTTGACGTGATTCCGACCGGATCATTTTCGCTGGATCTCGCATTGGGCGTCGGCGGACTGCCGCGGGGACGCATCATTGAGATCTACGGACCGGAATCCAGCGGAAAAACCACGCTCGCGCTGAATGTCGTGGCGCAAGCGCAGAAAAAAGGCGGCAAGGCGGCATTCATCGACGCCGAACACGCGATGGATCCGGAGTATGCTGCGAAACTCGGCGTGAAAATAAAAGAACTGCTCATCTCCCAGCCGGACAGCGGCGAAGAGGCGCTGAATATTCTGGAAAGCCTGGTAAAATCGGGAATCATTGATATCATTGTCGTCGACTCCGTCGCGGCGCTTACGCCGCGGGCGGAAATTGAAGGCGAAATGGGCGCGCAGTTCATCGGCCTTCAGGCGCGCATGATGTCCCAGGCGCTTCGGAAACTCACGGCGATCTCCGCAAAATCAAACACCATGATCATCTTCATCAACCAGCTCCGCGAAAAGATCGGCGTCATGTTCGGCTCTCCGGAAACCACTCCCGGCGGCCGCGCGCTGAAGTTCTATTCCTC
>CAYUKW010000125.1:0-1610 GCA_964445395.1 uncultured Candidatus Saccharibacteria bacterium | reverse complement strand
GATATCTTAATAATTGAAAAGTGCATGACCACGACCGCCAAACAGATTGAGACTCGACCTGACTTACATATTCATAAAGATGAAAACGAGCTAATGAAATGCTGCCAAGTGCATGGCGCAATAGATTTATCCTTACTGGAAGCTCATGGGAAATTCGTGAACCTGGGAACGAATGGCGGAACACGCTGCGATGTCCTCACCGGAATGTGCGCTTGCGGCGCCTGGCACTCCAAAAAAGAGCCGAGGTACTTAAAGGTTCAATTTACAAACAAGTTA
The DNA here is from genome assembly GCA_964445395.1 of uncultured Candidatus Saccharibacteria bacterium. GTDB lineage: Bacteria > Patescibacteriota > Minisyncoccia > UBA6257 > 02-FULL-45-10c > REEB48. The sequence goes on along the minus strand of CAYUKW010000125.1, from coordinate 1,334 downwards.
CGGTCGCTTTTTAGGACAATGGCCCCGGATCTGACCGCCGAACAAAATCAAGCCGTCTCCAACTTGTACGCAGAAGCGATTAAAAAATATCTGCACGCCCGTCCCAAGAACAGGAAAAGGGTCCTGGAGAGATACAAGAAAAAGATCGCAACAATGGCAAAAAGATTCAAAAAATAAAACCGCCTAACGGCGGTTTTTACTTAACAACTTTTCAGATTCAAGCGAGACGGCGAAATGCCAAAGATCGATAATCCTGATCAGGTGCTTGGCGCCGACCCGGCGGCCAGGCAATTCCGCACTTCTCAAAGCTTTCAAAATCCGCTTTTCCGGAATCCCCGAAGCAAAAGCGGCTCGTTCCAAATCAACTTCCGGAAATGGCACGACTCCGGCATCTTTGAACTTCTTGCCGACATTGTTTTCTGCCCTGGCTCCGGCCAGATCATAAACATCGCCATGAGTTCTTGACATTAGCCCTCCTTATATCTAGGTTTTAAGAACCAAGACTATGGTATCCCATATAATCCAAAAGATAAAGACCGCGCCGAAAGAACCGGGCGTCTACATATTCTACAAAGACACGACCCCTCTTTATGTAGGGAAGGCTTCGAATCTCCGCAATCGGCTGAAAAACTATCTCACCGTCACCGATATTAAAACCGAGGCGCTCCATCGGGATGCGGACGAACTGAAGACAATCGTTTTGCGATCCAATATCGAAGCGCTGATCGTGGAATCGAATCTGATAAAGGAATTGAAGCCGCAATATAATGTGCTGTGGCGCGACGACAAAAACTATTTCTATGTCGAAATAACCAAAGAAGTTTTCCCGCGCATCCGCATCGTCCACCAGCTCACCGGCGCGAAATCAGAATACATCGGCCCGTTTACCGACGGCAATTCACTCAAAGCAATCCTGCGCCTCCTGCGAAGATTCTTTCCATACTGTACGTGCAAACCGCATCTGCGCATCTGTCTCAATTCCCAGATCAATAATTGCCCGGGGTATTGCTGCAACAAAAATATAGTTCCAAAAAAATCGGAGATTTCCGCATATAAAAAGAATATTCTGAAGATAAAAAATATCCTGACCGGCAAGGACAGGAAATTCATCCGCACACTGAAGGATCCGTATGAACTGCTGGTACTGGAGAATATCTGGCAGCATCAGCCGTACCTGGAAGCCGAGAATGAATTCTCCTACATCAAAAAAGCCGAGTGCTATGACAATTCGCATCTCTCCGGCAAAGAAGCGGTCGGCGCCATGACCGCCTGGAAAAAAGACGGCAGCGCGTGGTCGGCGGACAAAAATATGTGGCGGAAATTCAAAATCCGCG
>CAYUKW010000124.1:0-1624 GCA_964445395.1 uncultured Candidatus Saccharibacteria bacterium | reverse complement strand
ATCCGACGAAGGATGCGATTATCCTGAAGGTTGATTAATTTTTCAAAAAGGATTAATATTTTCTTCATGCGTTCCAAATCGATTTTACTTTTGCTGTCAGTGATTCTCGCGGCGGTCGCCGGGGGAGTCTTTGTCTATCCGCAGGGAGATTTCGCGAAAAAGTTTCTGCCATGGAAACTCGGTCTGGATCTTGTCGGCGGAACCCAGCTGATCTATGAAATGGACATGTCCAATATCGCGGCGGCTGACCGCGATTCCGTGACCGCCGGCCTGCGCGACGTGATTGAAAAAAGAGTCAATCTGTTCGGCGTCAGCGAACCGAACGTGGTGACGCTGCGGTCCGGAGACTCCTATCGCTTGCTCGTGGAGCTTGCCGGCGTCAAAGATGTCCGCCAGGCCATCCAGCTTATCGGCGAGACGCCGTTCCTGGTGTTCAGCGAAGTTGATGGAAGCGCTTCTGCGCAGGCCACTACGTCCGGCAGCGTCAAATTCAAAGCCACGGAATTGAACGGACGCTATGTGAAGGACGCGCAGATGACCTTCAACGCGACTACGAACGCTCCGCAGATCTCTTTGGAATTCAACGACCAGGGCGCGGCTCTTTTTGAGTCCATAACCGAACGGAATATCGGAAAACCGCTTGCGATTTTCCTGGACGGCAATCTGCTGACCGCTCCGACGGTGCGTGAAAAAATCATCGGCGGAAAAGCCCAGATCACCGGCCAGTTTTCCATCCAGGAGGCGCAGCAGTTGGTCCAGCGCTTCAATGCGGGCGCTTTGCCGGCTCCGATCAAGCTTATCAACCAGCAGACCATCGGCGCCGCGCTCGGTCAGGACTCTTTGCATAAGATGATCTACGCCGGCATCCTCGGCACGCTCGCGGTCATGGCGTTCATGATTCTGTATTATCACAGCCTTGGCATTTTCGCGGTCGTCGCGCTTTCCATCTATATCATTCTCGCAATGACGGTCTTCAAGCTGTTCTCGGTCACGATGACGCTCGCCGGCATCGCCGGATTCATTCTTTCCATCGGCATGGCCGTGGATGCGAACATCCTTATCTTTGAGCGCATGAAAGAAGAGCTCAAGAAGGGCTTGTCGCGCCTTGCGGCGATTGACGCCGGTTTTGACCGCGCCTGGACATCAATCCGGGATTCGAACTTCACCACCATCCTGACATCCATCATTCTGTTTTTCTTTACGTCCAGCTTTGTCAAAGGATTCGCCTTGACGCTGCTGATCGGTGTCGTGGTCAGCATGTTCAGCGCAATCACCGTCACCCGCACATTATTAAGAGTATTCATCCGCAAACAGAAATAATATGGATATCATAAAATATAAATTCGTTTTCATCGGTTTCTCCACGCTTTTGACGGTCTTGGCGGTGGCCAGCATGCTCGGCTTCGGGTACAAGCAGGGAATTGATTTCGCCGGCGGTTCGCTGTGGCAGATAAAGTTCGCCCAGAGCGGCGCTGATGTGCCGGCGATGCAGGATTTTCTGACCGCCCAAAAACTGGAAGGCGTCACGGTCCGCCAGACCGGAGTTGCCAATGAATTTTCCATCCGCGCCAAAGAACTGACGGAAGAGGAACACGTGAGCCTTTCTGCGCAGCTGCAGCAGCGC
>CAYUKW010000123.1:0-1648 GCA_964445395.1 uncultured Candidatus Saccharibacteria bacterium | reverse complement strand
CCCCTCCTGATTAAAATGTAAATAAAAAAAACCGCCAATAATGGCGGTTTACATGAACTAAAAATGATATTCCGCGCCTACGCTCTGGGTCCGGAATCCGATCGGGCCGGGACCGTCCCAGCGCATTGTTTCGACATCGGCATACAGCCCTCGTACGAGATGCAATTTCAGGCCGAATCCCCATTTCCATCCGCCGCCGACGAACATCTGCGGCTGATTGCCGGATTTCAGGAACGAAAGTCCGTACCCTCCCTTGAAATAAGTCCCGAAGAATAATCCGCACAGAACTTGCGCGTGCAGATTATTGAGCGAAAAATCCTGCGAGCCGTCGTACGCCGACGACCCGAAATTGCTGTACCCGAAACCGACATCCTCCCACAAAAAACTTCTTTTGTGGAACATGAGGTCCACGGATGCGCCTGCCCCGGAATATGCGCTGGCGGCATCGGAGAATTTCGCTTTGCTTTGGGCCGAAACCGTCACATAGCCGAGCGTCGAAGTGTCGCGCCGCGTATCGGTCGAGCTTCCGGCGCTGGCAGTGCCGCAGAATACGAAGAAAGAGACGAGCAGAGCTGAAATCAGCTTCATTTTTTGTCCGAGATGATAAGATCCGCATTTAGATTACCAATTATTTCCGCAATGGTCAAATTTGAAAATCAAATCAAAGAACCGTTCACAGATAATCAACCGGGATACTAGCCACCGGTGAACGGTCGCTATATACTATCTGTATGTTAGCCATCTACCGCAAATACCGCCCGAAAACTTTTGAAGACCTGCTGGGGCAGGAACACATCGTGGAAATATTAAGGAATGCCGCGCGGCAGGACCGGTTTTCGCACGCGTATCTTTTTTACGGCTCCCGCGGATCCGGCAAAACCACGACCGCCCGCCTGATCGCCAAGCTGGCAAATTGTGAAACCCGGCAGAAGGACAAAAAATTCAAAGAAAAGGGGGAACCCTGCAACGCCTGCCGGCCGTGCACGGAAATCGATGCCGGCCACGCGCTGGACGTCATTGAAATCGATGCGGCCTCCAACCGCGGGATCGACGAGATCCGCAATCTCCAGGAAGGCGTCCGCCTCTCCCCGACTTCGTATAAATATAAAGTATTCATCATCGATGAGGTGCACATGCTGACGCGCGAAGCCTTCAATGCGCTTTTGAAAACTCTGGAGGAACCGCCAACGCACGCGATTTTCATTCTGGCAACGACCGAATACGAAAAAGTTCCCGCGACGATTTCTTCCCGCACCCAGCGGTTCCATTTCCGCAAACTCGCTTTGACCGAAATCATTAAAAAACTGGAATCAATCGTTAAGAGTGAAAAGTTTAAAGTTGCGCCGGATGCGCTGGAGCTTATCGCCGCGCTTGCGGAAGGCAGCCTGCGCGACGCCGAATCACTGCTCGGACAGATAACGTCGCTGAATCAGGATGTGGAACTGAAAGACGTGGAACGCATTGCCGGGAAAATCGGCTACAAAAAGACCGCCCAGCTCGCCGAATATCTTCTGAAAGGATTATTGAAAGAAGCTCTCACCTATCTCCATGAAATCGACCAGGGCGGCTACAAGATCGTGCAGTTTAACAAAGCCCTCATTCATTATCTCCGCCGGACGCTCACGCTGAAAGAAAAACCTTCGCTGGA
>CAYUKW010000122.1:0-1651 GCA_964445395.1 uncultured Candidatus Saccharibacteria bacterium | reverse complement strand
TTTGCATCAGACGACGCCCGAATGGACCGGTCTGATCGGCAAAATGCAGGCGCCATTCTCCGATATCCTGAAAAATCTGCATTTTTCATACGGGATGCCGATGCTTTTTGCGGCGGCGCTCGGTATCGGTTTTTCGGCGTTCTGGCGCAGAAAGTATGGATTTGAGGGTTTGGCGGTGCTGTGGCTGTATCTTATCCTTTTCGGATTATTGCTGGTGAAGATCGGATCTGCGGAACGTTTTCTGCAGATGCTCAGTCCGATCATGGCATTTTTTGCCGCAATCGGCTTATGGAGTTTATGGAATCTATCTGATAAGCCGTATTTGAAATATGCCGCCAGGTCGGCGGTACTCATATTTTTCCTATACGAAATTGCGGTTTCCATAAATACGAATATTGTGAGTTTCCCGTCCTATGGCATCGCCGGTTTGGATACCTATCTGAGTCAGGAATTCGGCGGCATCGATTCAGGAGTTATTCCGGAGTCTGATAACCGACATCTGAATACGGTTATACATGATTTCGCCGGACAAAAAACAGATAAACCGCGCGCATTGGTCATGGTGGTCTATAATGATAATGTAGCGCTGCCGACCTTGGAGTGGATATTTTACCGGAGATTCTTTTATCACAGCATTCCGACGCTGTATATAGAAAATTTTCAAAAAGCGCTTGCAATGAACGGCCCGGATTATTTCAAGGATTTTACTGTATATTTCGTGCAAAGTACGGACAATACCATCCTGAATCCTTTCAAGGCCGATAAGACGGCCGGGGCTGATTTTGAAAAGTGGATCCAGAGCAAGGGGCTGTCTCCGTCAAGAATAATTTCCGACAGCAACGGCTTGGAAATGTTCCGCGTATATAAATTCAGTATATAGGTTTATTGCCTGGCGGTTTCACGTCCGCTCGTTTGCGCTTCCAGCTTTTTATATGCTTTTTCCGTTGCAGCGACCATCTTTTGCAGGCTGAATGATTCACGCACTGCACGGAGAGCGGTTTTTTTGATTTCGGAAGCGATCTGCGGGTTCGCAATCAATCCCTGTATGGCCTGCGCCAGCTGCGCCGGATTTTTTTGAGCGATCATCATGCCATTTTCATGGCTTTTGATGATTTCCGGGATGCCGCCGGTTTCCGTCACTACAATCGGAAGTTCTGCGGCCATGGCTTCCAATAAGATATACGGGAGACCTTCTTTGATGGAAGACATTATGAAGATGTCGAATGCCTTAAGGTACATCGCATCAGTGCCGGTCGGCGGCACGAAGAATAAGCGATCGTTCACTTTGAGCTTCGCGCTCTGGGCTTGCAACTTTTGAAGTTCCGGCCCGTCTCCGATTATAAAGAAATTGGCGTTGGCTATTGCCGCTGCCGCGCGGAGGAAGGTTTCATAATCTTTTTCTTTTACGAGGCGTCCGATGGAACCGATCCAGGGCAGTTTAACCGGTAATCGGTGATTCGCAATCGGTAATTTCCTGATGATTTCCTCTTTCGCTGTTTTTTTATCTAAAAATTTCATACTCGCGTCAATGCCATTGTGAATGGTATGCAATTTTTCCCGTGGCGCGATATGCAAATGGAGCGCGAGCGCATAGTCGTATTCTGAAACGCAGATTATCGCATCCTGGAAGGAACCGGCTAATTTATGCAGC
>CAYUKW010000121.1:0-1676 GCA_964445395.1 uncultured Candidatus Saccharibacteria bacterium | reverse complement strand
GCGGGGAATGCCGCGTCGTCCACGAGAACGGTGATTGTCCAGGAACCGGCGGCGCCATAGGATTTCTTTCTAGTTTGCGGGGATAAAAATAAAAAAACCCGAAAATCATATCGGGTTTTTTATTTTGGCAATCTCCCAGAGGAAGGTGTCCTGCATCGACGGGATGAAGCGGCACTTCGTACAGTATCCGCTCCCGCTTTCCGTGACGGAGAGGGGATTTTCGCATTCAGCGCAGCAGAGAATGGAGTGCGGCATCGTCGAATGGCTTGTCTCTTTGCAGCCGGGACAATAGAGTATGCGGTTGTTGCCCATGCGAATGGGTCTGTCGCACGGATCGCAGGACAGCAGATTATCCGGTTTGCGGGAGCTGCAGCGCATCGCGTTTCCAGTATGTGTAAGATGAACTGATTACAGCATACACAGAAATTATGCGGAAATCAATTTATTCATATTATTTGTCATTCTGAGCTTTGCGAAGAATCTAATGGTGGCGATGAAAGAGATCCTTCGGCTATGCCTCAGGATGACGAGAAATAAGAGTTCGTAATTCACATTATTTCTCTGGTATACTTACTTTGAATTACGAAATGCCATAAAATTATGTGTGTCATTACTTAAATAGTGAGCAGAAAAGATCATCGGTAAATTTATGCAATTTCCAAAAAAGCGGCAATCAGATCAGTTGAAAAAGCGCGATGACAGCCCGATCCATATCACGGAAGAGGGTTTTCGGCAGATGCAGGAGCAGCTTGCGCGTCTTCAGCGCGCGTTGCCGGAACGCATCACTGAAACGCGGCGGACAGCCGCCTATGGCGACCGGTCGGACAATGCCGAATATAAACAGGCCAAGGGCGCGTTGCGGCGGACGCACGCGCAGATTCTCAGCCTGCAGGATCAGCTTAAGCGGGTCGTCATAATCACGGCGGGGCCGGACAGTTCCGGCAAGGTCCGGCTTGGGTCTGTTGTTGTTCTGGAAACAGGGGGAGCGCAAAAGACTTTTGAAATTCTCGGTTCGCACGAAGCAAATCCCGCGCTCGGGCGCATTTCCTACCAGTCGCCGCTGGGCGCCGCGCTGATGGGCCGCGGAGCAGGAGATATGGTCACGATCCGAACCGGAAGCGGTTCAAAAGAATACACCATTCTGGAAGTCAGATAAATTTCGCTCCGGTTCTTTTTTACAGAACCGGCGAAACTCCGCAGTTTCCGAAAAAAAGAACCGTCGCTTCGTATCTACGGAACCAATGAAATTTTGCAGTTTCGAAAAGGAACCGTCGCTTCGTGGTTGCGGAACCGGTGTTTTTCGACCAAATGGACGGAAGGCGCTGATACTTAAGCTATCGTCTGCGTACCAGGCGACGGGGCTTGCGCTTTATTTTTATTTATAGTATTATGGATTTCGTAGGTTTAATGTCAGTCTCCCTTAAGTAATGAATAAGCTTCCGATAAGGTAACTTAGTAATTTCTTTAAGTTGAAGAGCGCAGGTCGTCCCTACTTAAAAAAATTAAAATATACACATATGGCAAAGAAATTATACGTAGGCGGATTACCATACTCCACTTCTCAGGAAGCGTTGAAGGATGAGTTCTCCAAAGCCGGCGCAGTAAGCACAGCGATCGTCATCATGGATAAAATGACCGGCCGGTCCAAGGGATTCGGTTTCGTCGAATTTGAATCT
>CAYUKW010000120.1:0-1740 GCA_964445395.1 uncultured Candidatus Saccharibacteria bacterium | reverse complement strand
ATCAAAAGCCAGAATCGCGTCCGATCCCGCCGCGCGATGCGCTAATTTTAAAAAGTAAATCAGCTGCCGCAATCCATAGGGCCAGCGGCGCGAAACGCCGATAATTGCATAATCGGCGGACTGTTTAAAATCTGCGCCATACGTAATAACCGACACCGCATTGCCGTTTCTGGAAAATTCCCCGGCCAACTGCTCGCTGTAAAAAGCCGGTCCCCCTATCTCGGGCGGGAAAATTCCGGTCGCTAAAATTATTTTCATGCTTAGGTATTTATCAATTTATCAAAAATATTGCGCATCACTTGAGCGACGGTGTCCCAGGAATAATTCCGATGCACGAGTTCGCGCGCGCTTCGGATTATTTTCTGCGTCCGCGCGGGATTGTCCAGAAGCTCATGCATTTTAAAGGCGACGCTCTCCGGACTTTCCGGATCAGCCATAAAACCCGTCTCGCCATCCTTCAAAAAATCCACGATGCCGCCGACCGGCGTACCGATGACGGGTATTCCGGCTGCCATCGCTTCCAAAAATGAGTTCCCCAGCCCCTCGGAACGGGATGGCCTGATGAACATATCCGCAATGGCGAAATAGAGCGGCAAATCGCGCTGCGGAATGTGGCCGAGGAACATAATAGTATTCTCGAGCCCGAGTTTCCTGACCTGGGATTCAAATTTCTTACGCAGCGGGCCTTCTCCGATGATTAGGCATTTGCTGCTCCGGCGCTTCTCCTCAAATTTCGCGATCGCATCAATCAGAATATCAACGCCGTTCTTGTATACCAGCCGTGAAGTGGTGACCGCAACATATTCGTCCTTGATGCCAAGGTAATCGCGCAATGAACGCACCTCCGCATCCCGGTACGTGCCCATGAATAATTTCTCATCAACTCCGTTCGGCACCACTTCAACCGGGACAACCGCGCCTTGCCGGACCGAAAAATCGCGAAGGTATCTGCTGATGACCTGAATATGATCCGCGTTGCGCATCATCATCTTTCCCAAAATACCCACCAGACCGAATTTCCCGTATTTCAAATGCCGCTCGGAGTCCCCCTCCTGAATCGTCAAGAGCATCGGGATGTTCGGGTGATTCATTTTGAACAGAAGCGCGGAAACGCCGCCATAAGAGGCCATGACGGCCCAGATCAGATCAAAACGGCGCTGCCGATGCTGACGCTCCGCCTCCTGCCAGGATTGGAAAATATAAGAAATCTTTTTCAGCAGAATCCCGTAGCGGCGGCGGCGCGCCCTGCCGAAACGAAAAATCTCAACATTCCCGTCGCGCTCCCTGGAACTATTTTTGTGGTCGAATTTCGCGGTGAAAACCGTGAAAAAGAATGTCGGCAGGCGCCGGGTTATTTCACGCACCGCAATTTCCGCACCGCCTTCAAATGGCGCATATGCGAAAGAAAATACCGCGATATTAGACTTTTCCTCATTCATGCGTGTTATATTTTATAGAATGAATTACCGGTCTGCCGATAGGCAGCGATACTATCCATGGTACCGTATATAACATCGAAAATGCGAATAAAGTTGTTCAAATAGCTCAAAAATGGACAAAATAAAGATTTTATACATACTCACCAAAAACGACCTCGGCGGCGCGCAAAAATACGTCGCCGATCTGGCGCGGAATATCTCCCCTTCGGAATTTGAAACGAAGATACTTTATGGCGGAAAAGATATCCGCTGGCTTTCCAACAGGACCATGCCATGGGCTTTTTTTCTGAACGATTGGCTG
>CAYUKW010000119.1:0-1769 GCA_964445395.1 uncultured Candidatus Saccharibacteria bacterium | reverse complement strand
GAAGATCTGCACGGAAAAATTCAACGAGTTGAGGAATCCCTGGAATGCGTAGGTGATGATCCCCTGTTCCTCTTCCGATTTCAACGAGAAATTGGTTCCGGAAACCAAAAGCACCCGCCGCAATGCGCCGCTTTTCATTTTTATCACCCCGTTTTCAATCGACTCGATGCCGATGAAGTCCTGCGTCGGGAGCGATTCTTTTGTGTTCGGCATACAGTAATTATAGAATTAAAAGCGCAAAACGAAAAGCGCAAAGATTCTCAAGCTCGCTTTTGGCTATCGGTAGTCGACGCGGCGCGCCATTTCTTTTTCGCCGGTAATCTTGCGCATCATTTCAAAGCGTTCTTTGCTGCTTCGCGTCCGGTCCAATATGGACGGCGCGATCGTTTTCTCCCGCTGCGGAATCGGATTTTTACTGGTTTTCAGCTGATTCATCAGATCATCTATGCGGGATTTTATTCCGGAAAATCTCGGCTGCTGGGGAATCTGCGGTTCGGGCGTTCCCGATTCCCCTTGTTTCCAGATATAGAATCGCGGCCGCCAATAATATCCCAGCGCCGCCAGCATCACCGTCGGCAAGGGGCGGCCGTTTATTCTGACAAATGCGAATGTGATGGCGATCGGCATGATGATGAGCGTAAAAAATATCCACAATGCGGTTTGCAGGAAGAAGAACAGCGCGAAACAGAGCGCCGACCCCGCGGCGATATAGAGGAATTGCTTCAGCGTGAGCGGGCCGACGATCCGGTCTTCTGTTTCAATGAATTGAGGAACTTGGAATTGCATATTACATGAATTTTCTTAGGTCGACGACGTTGTCCTTATCAACTTCTTTTTTCGGAGCGCCAAGATTGGTGATCGGAGTCCGCAGGTTGCTGTAGTGAACTACGCGTAAGGGGGTTGATGAAGGTGTTTGAGTTGGTGGAATTATTTGAGCTGTTTGCGCCGCCGGCGATTTCGCCATGGGGACTTGCTGCGCCGGTTGCGGACTGGCAGGGGTCTCTATTCTGATTGATATCGGTTTTTGCGCCGGCCGTTCAGGCGCGGTTGCGGACTGGAAATAATTCTGCACTTTCATGGTCAGATTGGTTTTTGGCAAAGAAGTTTCCTGCGGTTTTTGATTGAGCGTTGGCGCGACGGTCGGACTTTCTTGGTGCAGTATGAACGGAGTCACCGGCGGCATCGGCAGTTCCTCCTTCGGTGTTCGGGAAAGCGCAGATGCCGATGGAGGAACGGGCGTTGCCGTAAATGTCAGCGGAGACATCTGTTTTTCCTGTCCGATCGGCGAAGATATTTTTTCCGGAGGAATTTGGCCGAACTGCGCCGGACGCGGAGCTATCTGCGGCATTTGCACTTGTTCCGTTGCGCGCCCTGGAGCAGCCGAAGCGTTTTCCGGTTTGCTGTAATAGATCAACTTCACCTCCAGTCCGGTTTTGTTGCGCAATTCGGCTGCAATCGGCTGCAGGGCATTTCTTTCAATGTCTTCCGCAATCGTTCTTGCTACGGGAAATGCCACGCCCAACTCATTGCTTAATTCGCCGATGAAATCCTGTGGTTCCATGTCCTGCACTACTAAGCGCAGAATAAGGTTCGGGATGACCAGTATTTTTTCATCGTCCAGACCGAGCTTGGTTTCAATTTCGGTTATTACAAAGACAAGCTCTTCGGACGCAAGCCATTTTTTAATACCTTCCGGCAGAGCGGAAAATTGTTCTGCAATACTAGTTTTTTCTTCCAAGGTGTCGTCCATAAAATTTATTCCTCTTCCT
>CAYUKW010000118.1:0-1780 GCA_964445395.1 uncultured Candidatus Saccharibacteria bacterium | reverse complement strand
AAGGATGTGGTCGCTGGACTCCTCACGCTTGCGCGCGGCGTCGAGGATCACGCGCAGATTTTTCTTTATTTTTTCCTGCCCGATGTAATCCTGCCAGTTGGAAGGACGCAATGCGAGATCGATGTGGCCATCGTCCTCTTTTTTCACGGCGCCGGTTGATTTTGCAGGTTTCATAGAGTAATTCTGCCACCCCTTGCATTTATTATAGAATTTTATTATTAATAATGGAAGCTGCAATCGGAGAAACCACTGAAAAATGCGCTCTTCTCAGACCCTTTCTGGGGTATTGACAGGAGTATTTTTTTATGCTATATTACTCTTAATCCAATGCAGGTGTTCTCCAAAGATAGAAGATTTTGTTCTGTGGGCGGGAATTGATTCTTGACGGATGGCTTGGCTCAGGCGAGGCCACTCCTCAGAGCAATTCTAACCTTTTCTAAAATTTATTTTAGGAAAGTTCCACTTTTTCCCTGACGGGATTTTTGCCCACAGAACAAAGTCTTCTATTTTTATTCCAGCGGACCAGTCACCTTTTCCACTTCTTCCACCGTGGTGATTCCGGAGATCACTTTCAATAATCCATCCTGCTGCATCGTCACCATTCCTTGCTTCAGCGCGTATTCCTGGATTTCAATCTCGCCGGCGCCCTTACTCATCAGCGCTTCCAATTCTTTCGTGATCTGCAGAAGTTCGTAGATGCCGATGCGGCCGCGATAGCCGGTGCCGGAACACGCTTCGCATCCTTTCGGCGCGAACAATCTGCTCTCCTTTAGCGCGCCGGCGTCAACGCGCGATGGAAGATCTTTCATCATTTTTTTGATCCGCGCGTCGGTTTCTTTCGTCGTTTTCGCGCTGACTTTGCATTTTTCGCACAGGCGCTTCACCAGACGCTGGGCGATGATCAGATTCAGCGCCGGTCCGATGCTGTTCGTTTTGACCCCGAGATCCAGAAGGCGCGGAATGGCGCCCGCAGCTTCATTCGCATGCACCGTGGAAAATACCAGATGACCGGTCAGCGCCGCCTGAATGGCGATCTCCGCGGTCTCTTTGTCGCGAATTTCACCGATGAGAATCACATCGGGATCCTGCCGCATCATGGATTTCAAACCATTCGCGAACGTATAATTCGCTTCCACATCCACCTGCGTCTGCTCGATGCCTTCGACATGATATTCGATCGGATCTTCAATGGTGATGATCTTGATGTCCGGGGAATTCTTGTGCTTCAAAAACGCGTACAGCGTCGTCGTCTTACCGGACCCGGTCGGACCGGTGTTCAGGATCATGCCGTTCGGCCGGCTGAGTTCTTTTTCCACGATTGCCAGATCGTCATTGCGGAGGCCGAGATCGTTCATGCTCAGATTGATCGCATCCGGATCCAGCACGCGCATCACGATCACTTCGCCGAATTCCGACGGCGCGACCGCCACGCGCATCTCGATTTCTTTTCCGCCCAAACCGATGGTGAAACGCCCGTCCTGCGCTTCGTCGCGGACATTCAGTTTCAGATTGGACAACAGCTTAATCCGGGACACGATGTGAGCGTAGAGCGCTGATTTCAAATCAGTCACCACGTCGTGCAGATCGCCGTCAATGCGGTACCGCAGTTTCACCGCCGTCCGGGTCGCTTCAAAATGAATATCCGACGCGCGGTTCCGCAAGGCGCCGGCAAGCACTATTTCCAGAATCTGCGCCGTGGAAAATTTCTTAAAATCAAAATTCTGGATCTCGGCGTTCACCAGTTCCAGATTCACGAGTTTTTGCATCAAGCCCTCAACGC
>CAYUKW010000117.1:0-1783 GCA_964445395.1 uncultured Candidatus Saccharibacteria bacterium | reverse complement strand
GTGCGCCAGCACCCGCACCAACCGCGCGTTGGTATCGAACTGATAGATGTCGATCTCTTCGCCGCTCGCATCGCTTTTGAAAAGGCCTTCTTCGAATTCCGCGCCGCGGGACTGTCCGATGGAATTATACTGGTCCACGTTCAGATTCAGATCAGTGACGAGTTTGTTCAGGACGACGACGAGCGCGTTAATGTTGTCGACTTCCGCGTTGAGATCCGCTTCCAGCGAGTGAATCGCGGAGATTTCCGCCTCGAGTGACGCTTTTTCGGCGCTTAGTTGTTCATATTCACTTTTAGGCGCGCCTCCGCGCTTGTTCGCCGCCGCTATCGCCGCTTCATACGCAGCCTCGCGGACTTTGAACGCCGCGACTCGCGCGTCATATGCGGCTTTTTTCTGCAGATAGTCAGCCTGCATCGCGTTGTATTTTGCCTTCAGGTCGTCATAGGACGTTTTGTCGCTGCCGACGGCGATGCCGAGCGATTTCAATTTCTGCGTGGCTTCCTGGCGGTAGTCGTAGATCAGATTTATTTTCAGGGTTCCATCAGTCGCGTAGGTGAACAGCTTTTTCCCTTCGGCTTTTTCCCATATCGCTTTCGCCTGTGTCGCCGCATTCAGGAATGTGCTTTTTGATATGCCGAACCGCGAGTCGAATGTGCCGAGAGTGTACGTGATAGGAGTCGCGCACGGGAAAAACCGCCCTTCAAACCGCGCGAGGACGTTCTGGAGATCGGCGCGGAAGAAATAACCCGCGACTGCGAGAACCGCTCCGAAAAAAATGAGCGTGAGAATTTGTTTCATGAAAATCTCCGGATCAGATCTATTTACTGTTTTCGTGCGCAGCGGCGTCCAGAGACCAGCGGCCCGGTCCGAATGCCATGAGCGCGATGCAGCCGGCAAGTATTATCAAAGGAAAGTTCCACCCGGTGCCGGTCGGAGTCACAAAACCGACGCCCATCATGAACTGCATCACGAAAATCGCTCCGATCATGATGATGGCAAGTCCGCCGGAAGCAAGTCGGGTCAGAAATCCTCCGATAAGCGCCAAGGCACCGAGCGGCTCGACGATCGAAAGAAACATCATGAGATACGCCATCCATGCCGGCACGCCCGGTATCGCGCCGGACCAGAACGGCAGTTTATAATACCCGGCGACGAGAAATATCGCCGCGATGATAAGCCTGAGGACGAGCAGCGCCGCGTCCTGAAATTTTGTGTAGGTGTTCATATATTTATTTTACCAGATTATGGCTTTGCGTGAAAATGAAATACGACCCGGATTATCGGGAACGATGCGGGCAGCCGGCCCAGCAGCAGGGCCGGCGCATTCCGCCTTTCATTTTTGAAAGTGCCTTTTTGATGCGGATAGTTCTCGTTTCCGCTTTTTTGCCGGAGGTGACCCAGCAGATCCACTCATTGCGCGCAAGCGGCGTGATATCTTCCCAGATTTTTTCCACTGCCGGTGAAGCGCTGATGACTTTCTTCAGATCGGCCGGCAATGCATGCACTGTGCCGGTAGGAATTCCTTTTTTATCCATAAATTCAGGCATGTATGGCCAGCGTGACAACCAGCATCAGGTAGCCTATCTGGGTGTGTTTGTAACTGGTCATGATTTTGATTTCAATTTTTTCTTTTGGATTTATCTTTCATCGCACTGAGGCTTGCTTTGACAAGCTTCTTCACGAGCGTCGACGATATCTTTTTATCTGCCGGGAAACTGACAATGGCCGTCGTGGTCGGGTAGCCTGCTAATTCTTTTTTGTGGTTTTTTATGACCGGCGGCCA
>CAYUKW010000116.1:0-1786 GCA_964445395.1 uncultured Candidatus Saccharibacteria bacterium | reverse complement strand
ACTGTAGCATCCTTGATTTTAATTTTCAATTCGTATATACTCTATATCTATATGAAACAATGCGCATTTTGTGGCAAAGGAAATTTTATGGGCGGCACCCGTAAATTGCTCCGCGGCCACTACAATCCGACGAATTGGACCAGAAAGCACGCCAATCTCCAATGGTATACTTCCCTTGATAAGCCGGGCCGGGTTAAGGCGTGCGTGAAGTGCATCAAGCTGATGAACAAGAAATATCCGCCGAAAAGAAAGCCAAGTAAAAAACCCAAGTAAAAAAAATCCGCCTCTCTGGCGGATTTTTTATTCTGTCGGAGTGCCGAGAATCGAACTCGGGCAACAAGACCCCCAGCCTTGCGTACTGCCATTATACGACACTCCGGAACCTCTTCATAAAGAGAATAGCTCAAACCCGCTACCGAAGCAATAAAAAACCCGCTCCGCCGATTGGCAGATGCGGGTATGGCTTCATTTAAGCAAAGAGCTCATCAGGCCGAGGACTCTTTCCTCGTCTGCCTTAGTTCCGGTCAGTTCCAAAACTTTATGATTGATATGGCTCGGAAGGATGAATTCCTTTGCCCGGCGGATGGATTCGGCGAGTTTCGCGCCGTCTTTCTCGCCGCGCCTCTCAAAATTCTTCAGCAGCACGGCATCATCAGCCGGCTTCAAAAGCACGATGGAAATATTTATTTCAAACCGGCATTTATACAGCTCCATCGCTCCCTTGGGAGTGATTGCGAAAATTCCATTATGGCTCTGCAAAGCGCGCTTGATCTCCGACAACGAAGATCCGTAATGATGGCCGAGATATTTGTCGTGCTCAAGAAATTCAAAATTTTCTATTCCCTCAAGGAATTGTTCAGCCCGGACGCGATTGTAATAATGCCGGTCACGTTCATCGCGGGGCGGACGCGTCGTGGTGTTTTTCACTCTTCGCAACACTTCGGAATGTCTCCGCATCAGGCGCTCAATCCAGTACGTTTTCCCGACCGCGCTCGGACCGACCATCGCAATCATCCGATGCTGCCCGCGAAGCTCGCCAAGCAGATCTCCATATTTCTTTTTCAAAACTTCATATTGGTCATGCCACTGCGGATCGAACGGAACTCCGGCGTCATCTTCATAAAAAACGCGAATTCGCCGCTCATTATCCCATTTCAGGCGATCTTCCAGCTCCCGCATCACGCCGTCGGAAATTCCGAAATATCCGGACCAGTGGCAGCCGCGCTGCAGGTACAAAGTCCACTCCAGAGTTCCTTCACGGCCGACGATACCGCCTTCGAAATCCTCAAAATCTCCGCACGAAAATGGATTCACCGGAGCAAAGCCCTTCGTGCGGGCGAACTGCTTCTGCCGTTCGCTGCCGTATTTTTTCCAAATGCGCGTCGGATGCGCGAGATACATCTTTGCCTGCGATCCTTTTCTCATCAAGACCTCTCTGTTGCGAACTAGTTTAAAAATAAACCAAATCCGGCAGATTATCAAGAAAAAAATAAGGCTCCCAACATGGGAGCGTAAAATATTGAATCTAAAGTATGACGAAAATGAGCGGGAAGATAAGCTGAAGCGCGACAAGCACGACGAGAACCGGATTACTTAAAAAAATCTTTTGATATTCCAGCGAGACGTAATTGTGCACAAAAACACAGAATAGAGCGGGGCTGAATGCCATAGCTCCTGCGAATATAGAAAGTGTAATTCTAAATAAAAGATCTTTAGTGGAAGCGCTTAGTAAGCCGCTTGAATGGGGCCGCTCATACAACATACTATCTCTCTTACAAAGCAAGAA
>CAYUKW010000115.1:0-1798 GCA_964445395.1 uncultured Candidatus Saccharibacteria bacterium | reverse complement strand
ATCCGCGCGCGAGCGCATCCTTCGCAATGTCCACGTTATATGCCCAGACATCTTTCGCGGCGGGATCGATCCAGAGCACACCTTTATTGTCTTTCCATAATTTGCCGGTGGACGAACTCATTAAGGCGAGATCCGGCCGCGCGGCCGCAAGGATCGGATCCTGGAACACCGTCTGCCGCGCGATCACATAAATGCCCGCATCATGCAATTTCTTGATCATCTCGTTCGGCTTGGCGATTTTTATTTCGTTTTCCGCGCCGTATTTATTCGGCAATGCAAGGCCGGTAGCATAGCTCAGATGGCCGGAATAATCCTTGATATCAATCACAATCGCGTTCAATTCAGTCCTTTTAATGAGATCAATCATGCGGGCAAGTCCCATCTGGCCTCCTGCAGTCCAACCAGTGGCATACGCGGCCTTGATCATCTTCGGTGGATCAGCCAATTTTACCTGTGGCGGCAGATCGCCGTTCGGATTCGCCGGTTTTGCAGTCACCGGCGCGCTCACCGCTTCAATATTATCCAATGGTTGCGCGAACTGAGAGATGCGGAGATCATTTTTCGTCTGAAAAAATAAAAGCAGCCCGCTGCCAGCCACCAGAAAAAGCAATAATTGAGCGAACTGTTTCATTGCTATTATCATACCTAAAATTATGGGCAGTTTCAATGAAATTTGTTGATAAAATCTCACCCGTCGGGAAAGCTCGGATAAAAAAGCCGCCTAACCGGCGGCTTGCCAACCCCTGAGAGCTATTTTGCCTTGAACTGCGACAATCATTTTTCTGCTTACCAGGCGCTCAATCGTGATCTCCACGGCATTCTGCGGAAATTTTTCTTTCAACGCGGAAACCACCGCCGTCTTTTCCAATAAGCCGTATTCCCGAAGCAGGTGCATGATCGCCCGTTCAGTCTCAAGATTCCCGGCATCGGGATCTCTCCGTTTTTCCAGCATAACCGCCTCTTGAAGCTACTGCCATTACTATGCATCAAAACTCCGCAAAACACAAATATAATTCAGCAAAAGAAAAATCACCTTTCGGTGATTTGTTTTCCTATCCAGGCATAAGCGCTATCCTGCAATCATTCAGAAGCTGCAGCTTGTAATCATCCATCAATAAACTCATAAGGCACCTCCGCATCAGCATTTCCGGTGGATTTTTCTCCTTATCAAAGATATCATCGACTTCCTTCAAAAATGTCCTGCGGACCGCGTCATGAAACTCCTGAACACGCAATGGGCCTTTTTCCTTCGCCACCGCAAGCATTCTTTCCTTGATTTCATCCTTCCGCTCCTGCCAGGGCTTTGCCATTGAATCCCGTGTCAAATGTTCCGAAATCAGTCTAATTCTTTTGTCGGTAAAAGTAAACAAAAACACCTCCGATCGGAGGTGGTGCATTTTTTATCGAATCAAGGAAAGTTTAAGATCAGAGGTCAATTGCAGCTTCCCCTCCAAATACAGTAAGGCATACATGCATTCAATCAATTCCTCATGTGAAACCCAAGCCACGGTATACAGATGTCTCATCTTCAAACCAAGACCGATCGTGGTAGCGCGGAAAAGATCGTCTATCGATAAAGGACCTCTTTTTCTGAGCACTGCAAGCATTGTCCGCTTGATTGCTTCTTTGTCGAGTTTCTCGATTTTTTTCTGCGTCTCCGCATATGGCCGGGTCGGCTGACCGGCGCGGGATCGGATAATTCGGAGATGGCGAGCGTCCATTTCCGCACGATACTTCTTGCTTCTCATTTCTTCTCAAAATCAAACAGCTGAGTTCAGCTTAACCCCTCCTGATTAAA
>CAYUKW010000114.1:0-1798 GCA_964445395.1 uncultured Candidatus Saccharibacteria bacterium | reverse complement strand
TTGGTTCCGAGCTTGAACACATTACCCACTTCAATCGCGCGGGATGTCTTCACTTCGCTATCGCAATTCACGTGCGCTTCAGGTTTATAGATCTCCTGATTCTGGCTGAATCCGCATTTCTCGCAATAATGCACCGTATCTTCCCCTGCCGGATTCAGCACCTGGAATTCATGCGTATATTCTTTGGTGAACGCTCCGCCGCTCGCCTCGGTCGGCAGCGCTTTCAATCCCAGACGCGAGAAAATACTCTTGTACGCGCCGATCACTTTTTCATAATACGCATCCAAGTCAGCCCGGTCGGCGTGAAAACTGTACAGGTCTTTCATCAGAAATTCCCTGCCGCGCAAAATGCCCGCCTGCGCGCGGACCTCGGCGCGGAACTTCGTCTGGATCTGGTATGCAGCCCTTGGCAGATCTTTATAGGAATTGATGAAATGCTTCGCAATCGCGGAAATGACTTCTTCATGCGTCCAGCCGAGACCGTACTGCAGGTCGCTTTCTTTTTTCACAGATTCGCCGGTTTTATAAATGACATCCACCGCCCAGCGCCCGGATTGCTCCCAATATTTTTTCTGAATCAGCGACGGCATCAGCAGCTCTTCCGCGCCGATCGCGTTCATCTCCTCGCGGATGATATTATTTATTTTATTCAGTACGCGCAGACCCAGCGGCAGCACGGAATACACGCCGGCCGATGATTTATTGATAAAACCGCCCTTGATCAGAAACTGGGCGTTTTTGGATTCTTCTCCTTCCGGAAGATTCTTGGTTGTTTTGGTGAATAACTGGGACTGCCTCATAGATATATGCATATTACACTATTTTCAAAAAATAAAAAATGGCCGGAGAGATGGCCATCACTGATTACTCAAAGAAATTAGAGCAATTTCAGGATATCCCCGGCTGTTATAGCTGCAATCAGCAGAACGAGAATCAAAAAACCGATCGCATTAAAAGCCATTTCCACTCTCGAATTCAGTTTCCTGCCGGATATCTTTTCAAAGCACAGGAATAATAAGCGTCCGCCGTCCAGCGCCGGAAACGGCATCACATTGAACACCGCAAGGTTCAGGGAAAGCGCCGCAAGCAGCTGGAGGAAATTCGCCGCGCCCAGCTTCGTCGTCTGAACCGCCATATTCACGATGCCGACCGGCCCGACGAAACTGCCCAGAATACCGGCGCGGGTGAAAATGCCGGCGATCAGATTGATCAGCGCGAAAAATATCATGACTGATTCCCGGACAGCCTCGGAAAATCCGCCGGACAAACTCCCGAAGAATCCGAGCTTCGAAGTTCCCGCTTCAACCAGATAGACACCTAATCGCCCGCCGTCGCTCGTGGCGAGCGCCGGTAATTTCACCGGAACAGAAACTTCTTCATCCACGCGCCTGATGCGCATCTGGATTTCTTTGCCGCCATTGGCTTCAAGATATTTCGTAAGATCCGCAACCGTCGGAAATCCCAGAATCTGATCTTCCTGCCTGATGCCTGACGCCTCCGCGGCGCTGCCGGATTTTATTTCCGTCACTAGCAGAGTCTGAGGGATGCCAATCATGAATACTGCGGATAACAACAGCCATCCGAATAAAAAGTTCATCATCACTCCGGCGACAATTACGCGCGCCCGAACACCGATTGTCTGATGACTGAAACTTCTCGTAATCGGAGCGGAGCGCTCTTCTTCATGCTGCTCGCCAGAGAGCCTCACGAATCCGCCGAACGGAAGCCAGTTCAGGCTGACCAGCGTCTCGCCAAATTTTTTGCCGAACATTTTCGGCGGTAAGCCGAACCCGAATTC
>CAYUKW010000113.1:0-1805 GCA_964445395.1 uncultured Candidatus Saccharibacteria bacterium | reverse complement strand
GCAGATTGAAATAGTCGGACTTTTCCCAGAGTCCGTAGATTTCTTCCTTGATCAGTTTCGGGTCGTACGCTGATGGCAATTCGTTCATAGATATAGTAGTATTCTATTAAAATTTACGATCTTTCACAACGGGAGACCATGGCGAGCGGGCGGCGGAATATTTTTTGCGCGATTGAAAGGATTGAAGACGGCAGGGCGGTTATTTCCATACAGTCATATGACCGTACGCCGGTGTTCGGAATCGTTCCCTGTTCCAGTCTGGAAGTGTATCTGCCGGATCCCCGCCAGCGGCTGTTTCCGGTCACGGTTCTCGATGAATTCATGGGGCGCGCGCTGATCGAGTGGGATGTGGAATGCGCGTGCCCGGGCAATTGCCCGGGAGACATGTTTCTGGTGCAACAGACGGATTTATTGTAAAAATCCCCGCATAACGGGGATTTTATATTTTCAGATTACCCTGCGCTTCCATTTTATATTTCTTTTTCGAGAGTTCGCCGAGATAGGCGGCGACCGCGATCATGGCGGCGTTGTCAGTGTTGAATTCGAAATCCGGGACAATAAAATTCCGGCCGGAATCTTCCGCGAGTTTCCGCAGGGTATTCTGCAGGGGCTTATTGGCGGAGACTCCTCCGCAGAGTAGGATTGATTTTGCGTTGAATTCTTCGGCTGCGCGCATTGTTTTTTTCGTGAGCACGTCAATGACGGCCTGCTGAAATGAAGCGGCGACATCCTCCTTTTTTGCATTCGGATTATCTCTGTTGAAATACAAAACAGAAGTTTTCAGACCGGAAAAACTGAACTCATAGTTTTTCTTATTGAGCATCGGGCGCGGGAATGTTATCGCATTCGGATTTCCTTTGGCGGAAATTTTCTGGATTTCCGGACCACCGGGATAGGGGAGGCCGAGAATGCGCGCGACTTTATCGAACGCTTCGCCCGCGGCGTCATCCAGCGTTTCTCCGAGGTTTGTCCATTTGTTATTCGCAGTCATATGGAGCAGAATCGTGTGTCCTCCGCTGACAACCAGGGCGATGGCCGGGAAAGTTATCTTCGGACTTTCAACTGTCTTGGTCGGTAGCCAGGTCGAATAGAGATGTCCTTCCATGTGATTAGCGCCGATCAGCGGTTTCTTAAGTTCCGCGGAAAGTTCCTGAGCAAAAGTTATGCCTGCCCAAAGCGCCGGCTCCAGTCCCGGTCCGACAGTGACGGCGATGGCGTCGATTTTTTTCTCCAGTCCTTTATGTTTTTTGGCGAGCTGCTTATAGAGCTTCGGAAGATTCTTAATATGCTCCCGTTTGGCGAGATTCGGAACAACGCCGCCGAACGGGCGGTGGATGGCGATCTGGGACGAGACGATATTTTCCAGAACTTCGAATTTCGGAGATTTTAAAGTTCCGCCGCACTTCACCAGCGCAAGCGCGGTTTCGTCGCAGGAGGTTTCTATGGAAAGGATCAATAAGCCTTTCTTATTCTTTTGGGAAGATGATTTTCTTTTCTTCATGCAGTTTTTTCACAAGCATATTCGGAAGGATTTTTTTGGCAAATTCCTTGATTGCGGCGTTATATCCTTTTTTATCGGTATTCGGATCCGGCAAGTCTTTTAATTGAATGACGATATCGGTTTTATATGCCTGCTTCTGCGGGTTGGTTGTCAGATCGAATGTCGCCCGCACGGTCTCTCCGTTTTCGTCGGTATATTCGATGAATGCATCCACGCTATGGCGCTTATCAAGCGGACTTCCGACGGCGGTATAAAACTTCACCCGGTCCATTTCTTCTTCAGTCGTAAGGCCACGCAGATCCTG
>CAYUKW010000112.1:0-1809 GCA_964445395.1 uncultured Candidatus Saccharibacteria bacterium | reverse complement strand
ACACCGTCTTCTGCGCGAACGACTTGAATCCGAAAAGTTCCAACTTCTTGAGATACATCCCATAATTCTACAAATTTCCAGACAATAATGCAAAATTTCAATAAAAAATCCGCCCTTAGGCGGATTGGATAACCTCATCAATCTCATCGCTGTTCAATTCTTCCTTTTCCAGAAGCTTTTTGGCCAGCGCCAATAACATCTCATGCTTGCCAGACAGCAGTTCGCGGACCTCGCTCCGCATCTTCTGGAGCATAGCCTCCACTTCATCATGGATCTCCTGCCGGCGCTGCTCGGAACACGCGGGAACGCTATTCTCAACCATCAGCCGATTGACCGCCTTTCCCTCGGGCGCAATCACTGATAATTTATTTCCCATACCGAATTCCATGACCATGCGCTCCAGCAGCTGCGTGGCCTTGGTCAGGTCGTCACAGGCTCCGCCGGTCACTTTCTCTTCACCGCCCAGCAGCAGCTCTTCCGCGACCCGGCCGCCAAGCAGTATCTTGACCCGGCTCAGCATGTCTTCTTTCGTCGTCAGATGCTTGTCAGCATCGGGAATCTGCAGCGTATATCCCAGCGCGCGGCCGCGCGAAATGATGGATACCTTATGCACGGGATCCGTTCCCTTCGTCAATTTCGCGACTAGCGTATGGCCTGATTCGTGATGCGCGATGATCTCGCGCTCGCGGTCAGACAACAGCCGCGATTTCTTCTGCGGACCGGCGATCACGGTTTCAATCGATTGCTCGATATCTTCTTGATCAACGGTATCTTTATTCAGGCGCGCAGCGCGGATCGCAGCCTCATTCAGAAGATTAGCCAGATCGGCGCCGACAAATCCCGGCGTCCGGGCCGCAATGATCCGTAAGTCGGTTTTCGGATCGAGCAGAATCGTCCGCGCGTGGACTTTCAATATCTCTTCCCGCCCGCGGACATCCGGAGGCGGAACTTCGATGTGCCGGGTGAATCTTCCCGGACGCAGCAGCGCATGATCGAGCACATCGGGACGATTGGTCGCGCCGATGACAATGACGCCATCGTGCGTATCAAACCCGTCGAGCTCCACCAGAATCTGATTCAGCGTCTGCTCGCGCTCATCATGGCCGCCGCCGACGCCCGCAAAGCGATGCCGTCCGACCGCGTCCAGCTCATCAAGAAAGATGACCGCGCGTCCGGACTTTTTCGCTTTTTCAAACAGCGCGCGCACCCGCGATGCGCCCACGCCGACGAACATTTCCACGAATTCGGAACCGGATGCGGAATAAAAAGGAACTCCCGCTTCACCGGCGACCGCTTTTGCCAGCAGCGTCTTCCCGGTGCCCGGAGGTCCGAACAGCAGCATGCCGCGCGGAATTTTTCCGCCCAGCTTGGCGAACTTCGCCGGATTCTTTAAAAATGCCACAACTTCCTGGAGGCTGTCTTTCGCTTCGTCGCACCCGGCGACATCGGAGAACTTGCGGATTGAAAGCGAATCTTTGGAAACCAGCTTCGCCTTGTCATCGCCGAAACCGCCTTTCTTCGTCATCTGGCTCATCTGCTTATTGGAAATAAACAGCCAGATCACGACGAACAGCACCAGCCAGCCGACATTCATGAGAATCATCCCTACGATGGGACTCGTCGGCGTTTCAACCCGGTACGGAACCGCCATCGCATCGGCAAGCTTCCGGACCTCATCCAGCTGTTCCGGCGTCACCAGATCGGCATGAAATGCCGGACCGGTTTTCCCCGCAACATCCGGCTGCAGAAAACCGTTCACTGCAAGCGATCCCTGCAAAAATACGAGCTTCTGCACGCCGCCCAGTTTCA
>CAYUKW010000111.1:0-1820 GCA_964445395.1 uncultured Candidatus Saccharibacteria bacterium | reverse complement strand
TCTTTGGTCTTGCGCGGGACAACGGTGAAAAACTTCTCACTGTGAATCATCCCCGCCGGCGGACGAAGGAGCGTCACGGAAACCCGCCCGGCAATCTCCTGCTTGGTCTTGCCGGTCAGCGCCATCACCTTCTGGCGGACTCCGTCTTCCGAAGAAGAAGGGAGGACGCCCCACCACGTCGGCCCCTCCGGGGGCGTGATCGCGACGAAGTACATGTTCCGGAGCGGCGCCAGCGCCGCTTTCTGCGTGAACGGACTCTTCATGTGTTGGTCTCCTTTTAGATACCGTCTCCTGCATTTTTAAACAACGCTTAATATAATACACTAAATAAATATAAATGTCAATGGTTCGGCAGGCAGGCCCACCACAATTATTTAAATAAAAAAATCCCGCTCTATCATTCCCTAAAAGATTAGGTGGGTGAACTCATCGGAACGCCAAGGCGCTGCGAAATTCGTTCTCCCTTATAAAATGATTTGTGGGAAATGAGCGGGACTCCTAGCCCGTCATGCGCCTGAGCGCAGGACTTTTGAGGGCTATTTTAAGTATACCATATACGCGTTAAATATCCCCTCCGAAATATCACCGAAACAATCCTTGTATCAAATCCCCCGCTCGTCTATATTTTAAGATAAGAACCCTGACAAGAGAATATGATGCTTCGAAGAATACTGCTGATGATGATTCTCTTTGGCTCAATCGCCGCCTTTACCCGCATGAGCTTGCCGATGCTTTTCTTCAGCCTGATTGCGCTCAGCGCAATCGCTGTCACGATGTACGTGACCGCCTCCCTCTTCCGGCAGGACAAGCTTACGAGACTTTTCAATGCCATCAGGAAAAGATCCCGTAAAAATCAGCCGGTGGAAACGGAAGCTGACGCCGCCATCGCCATGCAGCATGCAAATACAGCTGCGGTCGCGGAACCGATCCATATCGTGGTTTCACCGACTGGAGACGACAACATGCTGGCCTATCATCTGCTGAAAGCTGAGATACGGTATCTTGTCCGGCAACTGGAAGTGGAAACCCACGGACAGGGATTTCTCAATCTTCCGGCCATCGACCGGTCTTTCATCGCAAGAAAATTGGACGCCGCCCGAGGATATGAGAAAGTCATCGGACTGAGTTCCCGGCCCGTCTTCCATCTCCTGGTTGAGCTCCGCCGGGAATGCGAGGAAATCAAAAAGATATACACCCGCCTGCTGATCACGAACAAACGGACACCCATGGACTATGCGCCGCTATTCTTCATCGTCCAGAAAGACAAGCTCTATTGATACCCGCATCCGCCAATCGACGGAGCGGGTTTTTTATTTAAATACTCGTGGTGAGCCTGCCGAACCATTGACGCTTGCATTTAAAAATCCTACTATGGGGACAGTTATTCTCGGGAGGGAACCATGAAAAAGGAAGACCCGCGGAAGTTCTGTACGCAATGCGCCGCGGTATACGGATTGGAAAATCCGAAAATGCACTCGCTCAGAAATTCCAGACACTTCATCGCCCTGGCATGCGATGATACCCCGCAACCGGCCTTGGTCATGATTGTACCCAGAATCCATGAAAGAAAAGTCGCCGCTCTGTTCCGCACCAGGGCGATCCGGGAAGAATCTGAAAAATTCACGGAGAGTCTCATGGAATATCTCAAAAAGGAGCGTGCGATGAAATCCTCCCTGCTTGCATGGCAGGACGGAGAAGAATCGATACGCATGACCCAGACATATCTGCACCTCAAGACGCATGCGCATGCCAAAATGACGATCTCCTATTAGCCGCCTCTCCATCGTTCCCCGCTCCGACAATGTCGGAGTTTTTTTATT
>CAYUKW010000110.1:0-1842 GCA_964445395.1 uncultured Candidatus Saccharibacteria bacterium | reverse complement strand
GTGGACCTAGGGAGAATCGAACTCCCATCCCCCGAATGCAAATCGGGTGCTCGACCACTAAGCTATAGGCCCAGAGAATATTCATCATCTTATATGAAAATAAAAAATCCGTCCACTGAAATAAAAAACCGCGTTGAGCGGTTTTATCCTACCAGACTGGACGACAGTTTGAGGATTTCAAGAACTTTCGGATCGCGCGGCCACCAATTTCCGGAGAGTAAATCGATGGGACTCTTGCCGTTAAGCTGGACTCGCTCCCGCTGGAACCATCTGCATATTCCGTAATAGTTATAGCTTCCTTTCAGATTTTTAATTACGGCATTTAAAAAATTCAGGCGGTCTTCCACTGATGTCGGAATCTGATTCGGCGCATCCAGCATTTTTTGCAGCGTAGTCTGTTTCCGGTTGAGAATTTTTGCCAGAATATTTTCTCCGAGAACTTCATGGAGATCCAGAAGAATCTTTTCCATTTTTTTCCAGTTTCAAGAACTCATCATAGTATACTGATTCTCTTATTTTTTTCAATCATTTGTGCCCTCGTGAGGAATCGAACCTCAATCATCTGGTTCGAAGCCAGATACTTTATCCATTAAGCTACAAGGGCTTATTTCAATGATAATCTTATTCCATTCCAGTTCAAGCGCCGGCGCTTTTTTAAAAAAGAAATACCCAGCCGCGCTTGCGCGCGATTGGGTATTTTGTAGGGTCAGCCGAAGCTGTACACGCCGCCGGGCGACTTCATCCACGGCAGGCGGCCATCGATCCGCAGCATTTCGTCCGCGGAGCATTGGCCGATTTGGTCGCTTTCAGGTTCGCCGATTATTTGCAGATCGCCGGCGATTTCGTGATGGGGTTGTTCGGTGCAGCTTTTCCGGTAGCCGAGCATGATCTTTCCGCCGTTTTTGCTGCCGAGCAGTTTTTGCATCTCGCCCATGGCTCCTCTCCGCCATCTGCGGGTGTCGGACCGCTTCACGTATCCTCGATCCTTTTCCTTCTGCGACGCTTCCATGGATGACACGGTGCCTCCGGTGACTGTCGTTTTTGAATTAAGGTACATCCCAAACGGGATTAAGTTAGTATACTACTAATAATATTATTTGTCAAGTTGCGGCGGAATGCGGTAGACTAAGAGGGAACTTATGGCGGAAGATATCGCATTTACGAAAAAAGAGATAAAAGACATCGCCGCGCTGCTTTTGCAGGCGGGTTTTGAAGCGCATCTGGTCGGCGGCTGCGTCCGCGATCTTCTGATCGGCAAGGAGCCAAAGGACTGGGACGTTGCGACGAATGCTACACCGGAAGAAATCCAAAAGATATTCGCCGGTTTTGCCGGCGCCACGGCGGATAGTCCGGCGACTGTCTATGAAAACCAATTCGGCACGGTCGGCGTGAAAACCGGCTCTGAAGATCCGACGCTGAAAATAGTTGAAGTGACCACCTATCGCATTGAGGGGAAATATACCGACAAGCGGCATCCGGATGAAGTGAAATTCGCAAAGACGATCGAGGAGGATCTGAGCCGCCGGGATTTCACCGTGAATGCGCTCGCCCTGAGCCTTGCCGAGGGGATGGCGGATAAAATCATTGATCCTTTTCACGGCCGGGAAGATCTGAAAAATAAAATCATCCGCGCGGTCGGCGATCCGGAAGCGCGGTTCCAGGAGGATGCGCTGCGGATCCTGCGCGCGGTGCGGTTCATGGCGCAGCTCGGGTTCACGATTGAGCCGCAGACCCAAGCGGCGATGCGGAAACATGCCGGACTTCTGGAATTTATTTCCAAAGAGCGGATCCGCGATGAGTTCATGAAAATGATGGCCACTGATCATGCGCATGACGCCATCC
>CAYUKW010000109.1:0-1932 GCA_964445395.1 uncultured Candidatus Saccharibacteria bacterium | reverse complement strand
AGGAAACGAGAATAAAAAATCCGTCAGCTGACGGATTTTTTATTTCAGGAGTTGTCCGAGCGCGATGAATGCCGCATAGGCATCGCTGGTATCCTGGAGGGAATTTTCCGTGAAGGTTTTCGAGTCAGTGATATCCCTGGCAAGCTCATCGTTTATTTTTTGCGCGGCTGATTTTGAGCTGAGCGGAGCGGGGGAATCGGTCAGCGCCACCATGATCAGAATTTTCGCCTGCGTATGCAGATCTTCGGCGTTTTTGATGGCGGAAGACGCCTTTTCAAAAAGCGCGGTCGCTTGGATTTTATTTTCTCCCAGAGAATCTTTTCTTCCATTGAAATCTTTCGAAATCTTTTCCAGGCGCTGCTGCGCGATCGCAAGCACGCTTTCTTCCTGGAACACAAACGTGAACGGCACTATTTTTTTGACTTTCAAGTCATACACCAGCGTCCGCCAATTTTTGAAATCAGCCGCCAGTTGCTTGACGTCTTCGGCGCTCGCCGCCGCGCCGAGGCGGTCGCGGATCTGGCTGAAGGAATTCTCATTTTCCGCCAGCTGATCCATGAGCGAGTTCCGTGTTTTTTCCTGCGCGGCGGCGAGATTTTTCAGTCCGGCAAGGCGGGCGCGCAGGTCGCTCTGTTCCATGAGCGTGAGATCGAATATTCTGCTCACCGCATCCTTGCGCGCCTGCAGATCTTCCTGCTGTTTTTCTTCCGCGGACAATTCCTTATTCCCTCCGATGGTCAGAAGGGAGCTTATCCTGCCTATTATTCCGGAGAGGGCGGACTGCATCGATTCCTGGGCATTGGCTCCGGCCATCGGCAAAAAAAGACCCGTTACGATCAGCGCCGCGGAAAGTACCGCCTGCAGTTTTTTATTAAAGCGCCGGATCATTCAGGAGATAATGCAATTGATTCTCGCGATCGATCTGTTTCTGTAGTTCGCCGGAAGTTTCGCCGAGCGCGACTTCGACTTTTTTGGCCGAAGCGTCATAGTAGCGAACCTGCGCGATCTGGATCTGGATGTTGAAGTTCGCCACTTCCTTATTCAGACTTTCCGGATCCAGCGCGGAAAGCACGGCCGGCGAGATGAATCTTTTATTGAGGCTGGAAAGTCCGCCGGCAAGCAGGAACAGCATCGCCGCGGACAACGCGAATGCCGCGCTGGAGCGGAAAAGCCGCGGGGCGATTTCGCGGATTGAAAACGGCTTCGGTTGAATCTGTTGCGCGCTTAAGACCAGCATGCGGGAGCGCGCTTTGAATTCAGTGCTTGGTACGGTTGTCTTAAGCTTCGTGAATAGATGTTCCATTTTGATTGTTGTAAATCTCCTTGAGGTCTTTCATCGCGCGGTGCTGCATGAGCCGGACCGCTCCTTCGCTTTTATTGAGCGCGCTCGCTATTTCATCAGTGGGCATTTCTTCGATGAAACGCATGATGACGAGATCCTGATAGTCCGGACGCAGCTGCCCGATGCATTTCCTGACCTTTTCCATTTCCAGGATCATATTGACTTCTTCCTGGCTGGACGGGATCGGCTGCAGATTATTTTCATCCACCATTTCTATCTGGACATGCTGTTTCGCGGTCCGGTAGGAATCAATGACCGCGTTGCGCGCGATCTGATACAGCCAGCTGGAAAAGGGGAATCCTTTCATCCGGTAGCCCGGCATATTCTGCCAGGCGTTCAGAAAGACTTCATGCGTCAGATCTTCCGCTTCGTCTTTCCGACTTACCTTGAAAAGAATGAACCGGTAGATTTGCGGCAGATAATGGTCATAAAGAGCCCCGAAAGCCTCCTTATTTCCTTTCCGCGCCTCTTGTATGTATTGTTTTTCAGCTTCTAACATAGATAACGAATGAGATGGGATTCGGTTACGGTTTTTATGTCTTCATTATATACCCCGGAAAATAAAAAACGTACCATGATTGGTACGGACG
>CAYUKW010000108.1:0-1936 GCA_964445395.1 uncultured Candidatus Saccharibacteria bacterium | reverse complement strand
AACCTGATCGACACTCCGGGACATATCGATTTCACGGTGGAAGTGAAGCGTTCGCTCCGCGTGCTGGACGGCGCAGTCGTGGTGTTCGACGGCGTATCCGGCGTGGAACCGCAGTCTGAAACCAACTGGCGCTATGCCGACGAATACAAAGTTCCTCGCCTGTGCTTCATCAATAAGCTCGACCGCATGGGCGCGTCGTTTGAAAACAGCTATAAATCCATTCTGGAACGGCTGACGCCGAACGCGATGCCGATTCAATTGCCGATCGGACTTGAATCTGCTTTTGAAGGCGTTGTGGATCTTCTGAAGATGAAAGCGTACCGTTTTGAGGGCGATATGGGCGAGAAAATTGTCGAGGGAGAAATTCCGGCATCCATGCTGGATGAAGCGAAGAAATCCCGCCATACGCTGATTGAAAAGATCGTCGAGCAAGATGACGCCCTGATGGGCCAGTATCTTGAAGGCAAGGAGCCGGATTTGGAAACCCTGAAAAAAACATTGCGGAAAGCCACCATCGCCAACACGATCGTTCCGGTCGTTACCGGTTCCGCCTTGAAGAATAAAGGCGTGCAGCTGGTGCTTGACGCAGTCATCGATTATCTGCCGTCTCCGTTGGACGTTCCGCCGGTGAAAGGAATCGATCCGAAAACCGGCGCGGAACTGACCCGCACTGCGGATGATAATGCGCCGCTGTCCGCGCTGGCATTCAAAATCGCCGCTGATCCGTTCGTCGGCAGCCTGACGTTCTTCCGGGTTTATTCCGGCGTTCTGAAAAAAGGAACATACATATTGAATACGACCAAGGGCATCAAAGAACGCGTCAGCCGTATCGTCCGGATGCACGCGAATCATCGCGAAGAAGTCGATGAAATCAACTCCGGAGATCTGGGCGCGCTCGTCGGCATGAAAGACACCACGACCGGGGATACGCTGTGCTCCGAGGAAAATCCGATTATTCTCGAAAAAATCACCTTCCCCGAACCGGTCATCTCGCTGCGCATCGATCCGAAGACAAAAGCCGACCAGGAAAAAATGGGCATGGCGCTGCATCGCCTGAGCGATGAAGATCCGACGTTCCGCGTCACCGGCGATGCCGAAACCGGGGAGACCATCATCTGGGGCATGGGCGAATTGCATCTGGAAGTGCTCGTGGAACGCATGAAGCGCGAATTTAACGTGCTTGCGAATGTGGGCCGTCCGCAGGTTGCATACCGGGAAACCATCCGCGAGGAAGCCGAGGCCGAAGGAAAATACATCAAACAGTCCGGCGGCAAGGGACAATACGGACACGTGCGTCTCCGCGTCGAACCGATGGAACGCGGCACGGGTTTTGAATTTGTCGATGACATCAAAGGCGGCGCGATCCCGAAAGAATTCATCAAGCCGGTTGAAAAAGGAGTCATTGAAGCCATGCAGAAAGGCGTGGTCGCCGGTTATGCCATGAACGATATCCGGGTCACGCTTTACGACGGTTCCTATCACGAAGTCGACTCATCCGAAGCGGCTTTCAAAATCGCGGCTTCCATGGGTTTTCAGGCTGCCGCCAGGAATGCGAAGCCAGTCATCCTTGAACCGATCATGAAAGTGCAGACGCTGGTGCCGTCCGAATTCATGGGCGACGTCACCGGAGATATCAGCTCCAAGCGGGGACGGATCGAATCCATGAACGACCGCATGAACATCAAAGTCATCGATGCGAAAGTGCCGCTGTCGGAAATGTTCGGCTACGCGACCAAGCTGCGCTCCATGTCGCAGGGACGCGGAAACTTCACCATGGAATTCGATCATTACGAAGAAGTTCCGAATAACGTGGCGACGCAGATCATTGAACCCTTATCGACTGAACAAGAAGCCGGCCCGGATCAATCCGAGCGCCGGGATTGAACACGAAGGAAAAAAACGATGTTCGCAGTCATCAAAACCGGCGGCCGGCAGT
>CAYUKW010000107.1:0-1956 GCA_964445395.1 uncultured Candidatus Saccharibacteria bacterium | reverse complement strand
CGGCGGAGGCCGTGGACGCGACCGCTTTTAATCGTAACGATTAACGGCAGCCAGTAAAAAATCTCCCGTAGAACGGGAGATTTTTTATTGGAAGAGCGGAAGAGATGAGTTATACTATAAGTATGAAAAAACTACATAGAAGCAAGGAGCACGTGATGCTCTTCGGGGTGTTGGGAGGGCTGGGCGAGTATTATGAAGTCGATCCGACGCTGGTCCGGCTGGGGTATGTCGCGCTGACGGCGATGACCGGCCTGATGCCGGGAATTGTCACGTATCTCGCCGCCATTTTCCTGGTTCCGAAAAAAGCGTAATCGCAGTTTCTTATTATAATGAAAAAATCCTATCTCATCGGCTTTTCTGTCATTATTGTCGCCGGCGGCGCGTATGTTCTTTTTTTCAGAAATGCAAAAACCCCGGCTGCGCTGATAACCGTGGCGCGGGGTTCGATCACTGAACTGGTTTCCATCACCGGCAACACGGCGCCTACGCAGAGCGTCTCGCTGGCATTTCAGGACAGCGGCGTGATCGCCGGCGTTTTCCGCAATCTCGGCGACCAGGTGAACGCAGGGGATGCCATTGCGCAGCTGGATACGGCGGATCTTTCCGCGGCGCTGCAGCAGGCGCAGGCGAATGTCTCCGCCTCGCAGGCGGGGCTCCAGAAAGCGCGGCAGGATCTTGCGAATCTGTACTCGGGCATCAGCGACGCGGCGACGAGCGGATATGCGAAGGCGAACGATGCGGTCCGCGTGCAGCTGGATACGTTCTTCTCCAACGCGGAGACGAATCAGCCGCAGTTGAATTTCCAGACCAGCAATCCCCAGGCCGTGACCGATGCGGCCAGTCTGCGCATCTCCGCAGGCACCGAACTCAATGCGTGGCGGAACGAGCTCCTGGGCATCAGTCCGCTGCTGTCTCCGGACGCGCTCACCGTGATTCTCAGAAGCGACCTTGCGCATCTTGCAGTCGTGCAGAATCTGCTGAATACGACATCGGTGGTGCTTGCCGGGAACATCAATCTCAGCGCTGCCCAGCTTGCGACGGATAAGGCGAATGTCACCATCGGATTGAATGAAGTGAATGCCGCGATCAGCGCGCTGAATGTGATTTCTCAGAACATCGCTTCGCAGAAAGCGCTCGTGGCGCAGGTGCAGGCGCAGGGAGAACAGGCGCTTGCGGGCGTTGCCAGCGCGCAGGCGAAACTGCAGGGCGCGCAGATTGTCGCACCGATCAGCGGGACGGTCACGCAGCAGGACGCGAAAGTCGGACAGCTGGCGTCTCCGGGCGTGTCTCTGATTTCCATCATCGGCAACAGGGGATTTGAAGTGGATGCGGGCGCATCTGAAACCGATGTCGGCAAATTGGCCGTCGGCAATGCGGTGACCATGACGCTGGACGCGTTTTCCAATGAGACATTTTCCGGTCGGGTGTTCTATATCGCTCCGTCGCAGACGAACAATCAGGGCGTGATCACGTACCAGACGAAGATTTCTTTCAATAAATATGATTCCCGCATCAAGAGCGGGCTTACCGCGAATATAAAGATAGAAACCCGCCATAACGACAACGCGCTCATTCTTCCGCAGTATGCGATTCTGCAGAATGATCAGGGCACGTTCGTGGAAACGCTTGCAAACAGCATCACCACGCAGATTCCGGTGACGCTCGGCATCCAGGATCAGAAAGGCAACGTGGAAATTCTTTCGGGAGTGACCGAAGGCGAGCAGGTTCTCAATATCGGGCTCAAAACGCAATAAGGGCGCTCCGACTCTTTTTCCTGCGGAATCGGCGAAACTCCGCAGTTTCCGCAGGAAAAAGAGTCTCCGCTTCACAGAAAAATAAATCAAATTATGATATCGTTCAAATAATTCTTTCTAAAAACACGGATATTTGTTTGTTAACAAATTCCTATACTCGCGCCGTCGCGCTCCGTAATGTTTTTAGAAAGAATTATTCTCG
>CAYUKW010000106.1:0-2059 GCA_964445395.1 uncultured Candidatus Saccharibacteria bacterium | reverse complement strand
GCCACCGATGTGGCATACGCCATCATGAGCGGATCCGATGCTGTCATGCTTTCGGAAGAGACGGCTATCGGCAGATATCCGGTGGAAACCGTGACGACCATGGAGAAGCTGGTCTGCGCAGCCGAAAAACATCTCGGCAGAGCAAGATTCAATCGACTTTAGAATAAGTGTCATCCTGAGGTTATCCGAAGGATCTAAAAATCAGATTCTTCGCTGTCTGCCTGCGGCAGACGCTCAGAATGACATAGCGGCGTCACTTCGGCAGCGGGCAGTCGGAAATGACATTCAACAGGCTGCTGCCGGTCATCCCTTCGGGTTTCGCGATTCCCATGATTTCCAGGATCGTCGGCGCGACATCCGCCAAAATCCCGCCAGGCTCGGATGGAAATTCCGCAGCCGGCGACGGCGCTCGCTTGTACTCATTTCCCACAATCCAAAATGGAACCGGGTTGACCGAGTGCTCCTTATCTATCTCGCCGGTCTCTCCATTGATCATTTCTTCTACATTCCCATGATCGCCGGTGATCACCAGGGTCCCCTCCATTTCCAAAATCGCCTTTGCCAGCGTGCCGACGCATTCATCCAGCACTTCCACGGCTTTCACGCCGGCATCGAATTTTCCGGTATGCCCGACTAAATCGCCATTCGCGAGATTGATGACCAAAAAATCATACTTGGATTTCCCAAGCTCGCCGACGACGCGCGCGACGATCTCGGAGGCGCTCATCTCCGGCTTCAGGTCGTAGCTTTTCACCTGTTTGGACGGAATGATGGCCCGGTCTTCGCCGGGAAATTCTTTTTCAGTGCCGCCGTTGAAAAAATAAGTGACGTGCGCGTATTTCTCGGTCTCCGCGATATGAAATTGTTTCCTGCCCGCCTCGGAAATCACTTTGGCCAGCGGCGCAGTGATATATTGCGCAGGAAACGCGGATGCAATGGGATATTCTATGCCATAACTGGTCATGGAAATGAATTCCAATCCGGGAATCTTCGTTCTTTCAAAACTCCGGAATTCCGGAAAAACAAAAGCCTGGGTCAACTGGCGCGCCCGGTCGGCGCGGAAATTCGTGAAAATCACCGCGTCATTCTCCTTGATCAGCCCGACAGGAGCGCCGTCATGCGACGACTGCTCCGCTCCCTCTGTTCGCGGGTTGCCGCCTTCTCCGACGATCACTGTCGGCTCAAGCGTCTCGTCAATGAGCCCTTTTTCATACGCAGCTTCAAACGCTTCACGGGCGGTGGCGGCGCGGATCCCCTTCCCGAGCGTAAGACAATCGTACGCCGACTTGGTCCGATCCCAATTCTCATTTTTATCCATGGCATAATACCGTCCGATCACCGTGGCGATTCTGACATTGGGCATCGCGGCGATCTTCCCCTCAAGCATTTCCAAAAATTTAACGCCGGACTTCGGCGCCGTATCCTGGCCGTCCGTAAACATATGTATGAAAATATTCCCCTCAAATTTCAAATTCCGGAAAACATCCAAAAGGGAGAACAGATGATCGATATGGGAATGCACGCCGCCGTTGGATACCAAGCCCATCAGATGCAGGTCGGATCTGTTTTTCCGGGCGTGCGCCGCCGCCGTTTCCCATATCGGCAGAGCGAAAAAACTCCTGTCCTGAATGGCCAGATTGATGCGCGGAAGATTCTGGTATACCACGAGCCCCGCCCCCAGATTCGTATGCCCCACCTCGGAACTTCCCATTTCACCCCATGCCAGACCCACTTCAATGCCGGATGCATGCAGGGTCGTACCCTGATAGTCACGGCTTATTTTTTCAAGATTCGGAGTCTTGGCGGCATACACGGCGTTCCCCTCTTTCTCCGATGAAATTCCGAACCCATCAAGAATCAACAGCGCAACCGGTTTCGTGGACATAATTTGTAATTTTACCAAATGGCTGACGATAAGGCAAAATTATGCATGGAATCGCCCGCCGGCTTTTCTTTTTCAAATTCTTTTGGTATATTATCTAGAACCTATAAGATGGGTTCTTATTCCCCGGTAGCTCAGCGGTAGAGCGGCGCCCTGTTAAGGCGACGGTCGTAGGTT
>CAYUKW010000105.1:0-2099 GCA_964445395.1 uncultured Candidatus Saccharibacteria bacterium | reverse complement strand
TTTTGGTTACGTTATTTATTTCTATCATATGTTAATTGCCTGCGGGGCGGGTGAAACTTCGCGCGGCTCCTCCGGCTGCGCCTCCTGTGGCCGCCCTTCCTCCGAGGCTGGATAAGATACTGGGGGCTTGCGTCGCCGCAGCAGGGGTTCCGGTGACGGTCCGTGTGACCACATTTTCACCTTCAGTGAGTCCGGAAGTTATTTCTGTGGAATTATCATCTGATAATCCTATCGTAACTGTTTTTTCCACCGGCGCGATCGCGGATGCGACGCCCTGATTGTTCGGGCTGGCGGGGGATTGGTCGAGGACATCGACATAATATGCCGCACCCCTTGTTTTCACCGCGCTGTTCGGTACCAGAAGGACATCCTGCTTGATATCCGTGATAATCGCCGTACTGACGCTCATGCCTGTTTTGATCCGCGTATCTTGCGTATCAAAACCGATCTTCACGCTATACGTCACGACTCCCTGGCTGACGGCGCCGATGGAATCCACCTCAGTGACTTTTCCGGCGATGCTAAGATCCGGAATCGCGTCAAACGTCACGGTGACTTTCTGATCGGTCTTCACTTTCGCCACATCGACTTCATTCAGCGATATCTGCGCGAGTTTCTGATTGGTGATCAGCGTCGCCACGACAGTCGACGGGGAAGCGTCATCGCCGGGTTTCAGGCTGACTTTTGCGACAAGGCCGTCAAATGGCGCGCGGATGGAGTAATCCGCAAGGCCCTGCTTCGCATCCAGCAAAGCATTCTGGCGCTGCTGAAGCGAGATTTGCTGGGATCGGATAGTAAAGGCAGTATTATCAACCGCATCCTTGCCGCTCGTGATTGCATTTTGTATGCCCAATAAGTTGAGCAGGTGGCTGTTGGTGGTGCCGGTGTAGGCATTCAGATTCGCCAGATAGGTATTTGCGAGCGCCTGCGGCTGCAAGTTTACCGTCGTCAGCTTATCCACGTAAAATTGAATAAGATTATTAGAACTTTTCACGGATTCCGCAATGGTTTTGGTCGTGTTATAGGTTTCATTGATGAGCGCTTCTATGGTGGACGTGGAAGAATATCTGCTTGCGGATTTATAATCATTGAACGCCTGGGTATATTCAGTGCGGGCCTGGGTATATTTTTGCGCCGCGTCCGCCCTATATTTTGAAGCCGTGGTTTCATCATACTGTCCGGCGACGCTTGCGAAGAAATCGATATTCAGTTCATTGCCGCCGCCCAGCGACCGGTCATTCCCGTACAATATATTCTGAAGGCCGGACATGATTGTCGGAAAATCAAGATAGGCGTTGGAAACGTCATTGAAGCCGCTGTCGTATGTCTGCGCAAGAGCATCCATGGCCGCGGCTTTTATTTTCGGAATTTCCGGATTTCCGGAACCGAGCAGTTTTTCCATATCCAGATTCGCGCTATCAAGGCTGATCTGCAGGTCGCGGATTGTCTTCTCGGCATCGGCGGTATCGAGTTTCGCAAGGATCGCTCCCGCGTTGACTTGCTGGCCGGCGTGCGCGTACACCGCGAGCGCTTGGCCTGAAACTTTCGGTTTGACATCCACCTGATTTGAGGCGGAAACCTGGCCGGTGCCGGAAATGGAAACAATGATCGTGCCTTTCTGCGCCGCTGCGGTGATATAGCTTGTTCCGCCGCCGGTCGCGGCGAGTCTGCCGTATTCCCAGTAGCCTCCGTAAAGCAGCGCGATGCCTATCAGCGCGCTCAGTATCCTGTGGGCTTCAATGTATTTTCTTAGGGCCGAGATGATATTTTTCATGGTGTTATTTTGATGGGGTTGTCGTGGATGAAAACGGTATCAGGCGGATCAATCGCGCGAGAATCTTGCCGCTGCTGTCCGGGGTACCGATGGCGATGACGTTGTCGTTCACTTTCAGGTCAGAAGTGCCGAGCTCTTCCCGGAACCGCCGTATGGCGGTATCATTGTCGGTCACGATTATCTTTTCTATCTTATCCCTGTCTTCAACCGTTATTTCCGGCAGATTCAGCCTGATTATTTTTCCGATTGATCCGCCGGCGCTGGTGAATTTCTCCGAGAGCATCCGGTTCTGTGGCTCGCCGAGCGTCCGGGGATACATCTCTCC
>CAYUKW010000104.1:0-2136 GCA_964445395.1 uncultured Candidatus Saccharibacteria bacterium | reverse complement strand
CGCTTTCCGCTCCCAAAGGGGGAGAGGGAACAACCTTTGCGACGCTGACAGCATTTTGGAATATCGGCGTGATCGGAAGCAGCGCCATTGGCGGATATTTATTTGGTCTGATTGGTCTCCAGCCGCTTGTAATGGTGTCCACCGTTTTCACCGCGCTGGCTCTGTTTCTGCTGCCGCGTTTAAGATTTTCGGACGAGAAAGGATTTGCCGGTGTGAAAGTATAAATTCACTTACATGAAACGCTTTGTTAAAAAAGTGGAGAATTTTATCTGCGAAAAATGCGGCAGGGAAGTCAAAGGAAACGGATTCACCAATCACTGCCCAACGTGCCTTTGGAGCAAGCATGTTGACGAAAATCCCGGAGATCGCGCTTCCCTTTGCAAAGGAGCCATGGAGCCTTTTTCAGTTTCCCAGAAATCAGGAAAATGGCTCATTCATCACAAATGCGTTTCATGTGGATTCAAAAAAATTCAAACTGCAAGTGCAGAAGATAATTTTGAAAAAATACTTTTTTTGGCGGCGACTGAAATCAGCGACTAAGCTCGTCGGTTAAAATTTTGGTGAGAGCCGGAGCGACGTCTCGCGCAAATTGATCGGCTAAAGCATTTAGATCATTTTCAGCAAACATATCCTGGAGTGAAAAAGTGTTTCGCTCTTTGAAGCTTCTGTTCATGTGGCTTGGAGTTATGGCGTTTAATTCGCGATCACCGGTGGTGGGAGCATCGGTGGCGGTTGCGATCAGTCCGATAAGTTTGCCGGCGGAGCTAACCACCGCGCCGCCGGAAGATCCGTGCTGTGCCAGCACCGTTCCGTGGATGCTGAACAGTTCCGGCAGAGCATCCACAAAGGAATAAACCTGCGCGATGTTTACCACCGATGAGACGGGATAGAAATCTTTCTGAATGCTTATGCCACCGAGATTCCCAGCCGGATATCCGGCAACCAGAACCGGATTCTTGTCGTGAAGCGCCTCATCGGTAAAGTCCATTGGCAGAAAATCAAATGATGAGGGCAGTGGTGCGGCCGGATTCGTGCTCTGTGTTATCAAAAGCAGGGCAAAATCATTTTCACCCGTTCCGGTCGGCTCGGCCACGGTTATGTTGCCGGCATTGGCCTGTATCCACTGCGGCGAGATATAAAGCGGTCTGGCGAGATAACGGGTTTCCGCCGGTTCTCCGGTCCTGATGACACAGTTGACATAATTCGGAACTATATAATCTTTAAGCAGAAAATATTCGGCTACGTGGGCATTGGTCAGTATCACTCCCCGCGGATCCACTACCACGCCACTTCCGGATATGAGATTGAAAGACCCTCCACGCAGAGTGGTGCAGATAATGTTTACGAGCGCGGCGCGGGTTTTTACATTTATTTCATTGAATGAAAAAGAAGGAGCGGCGGGAGCGGGGGTGGACGTGGCGGGCGAAGGAATCGGCAGATTTTGTATTGGGGTCTGTGGGAATAAATTTCCCGAAGTTTGCGACACCGGAGAGACTGCCGGCAAAGACGCGGCAATAATGGCGTTCAACTTTAATCGTGTGAGCACTCCGACTATTCCGGTCCCGGATTTAAGGTTGGCTGGGGTAAGAATCTCGGCGGCATATTTATTTTGAAATCTGATGACGGCGGACTTGGTCAGAATTCCGAAGTAATCGGTTTCGGATCCCGAAGTAGTCACTTGCGTATCGGGGTCACTGTTCAGAATAATTTGTAGATAGCGCACATCCACTCCGCGAGCACCACGCCTTAGCGTGCGAGTAAAAACAAAACCGTTCGGAATTTGAAGTTTTATATTTACCCCCGGAGAAGTTTGCAACTGCGACTGAAGCGAATGGAGTTGCGCAAGAAGCGCGGATACCTGCGTCTCCAGATCCTGCGGCGTGTCGGCAAAAACGGTATGCCTCGGAGACAGGAGAAAAGTCCCCGTCATAAACGCGAAGGAACAGAAAAACATGATGACAATTTTAGTCGGAGTCTTCATAAGATTGATTATACTAGACTTGATATGTATGACGAGCCGGAGTAAATAATTTTACGCACGATTGCGGCTGCTATACATTTTTGCTACGATTCGCACACAGAGCGGGATTGGTTTAATGGTAGAACGCGAACCTTCCAAGTTCGACGTGCCGGTTC
>CAYUKW010000103.1:0-2193 GCA_964445395.1 uncultured Candidatus Saccharibacteria bacterium | reverse complement strand
GAAGCGCTGCTCCAGATTCATGACCGTCTGCTGCTTGCGCGCATCCTTGATCTTTTCCAGATCGGACTTTAATTGCGCCTGTTCCTGTTCGCGCTTTGCCTTGAGCACTTCCATTTCCGATTTCACTTTCTGCTGGAACGCATCGCGATCATCTTTCATCGCCTGCCGCGCCTGCTCCGCAGTCGCCTGAAACTGCTCCCGCAATGCCTTCATCGCTTCCGTGGTGGTGGCATCCTTCCTGATCGCTTTCCGCTGCGATTCCAACGTCTGCCTCCGCTGTTGCTCATTCTGATTGAACATCTGGCGTTCATCCTGGATCTGCGCGCGGGTGCTGGACGCTTCAGCGCGATATTGCGCTTCGGCGGCCTGCCGCTCCTGACGGAGCGCATCCATGGTTTTCGTTGCCGTAGCATTGCTCTCGGCATACGCCAATGCGGCAAAACCGCTGCCGGCGAGCAGCGCCAATGCGCACGAACTGCTAATAATAATTTTCTTCATATTTTTAATTTTGATTAATTATTTTAAACGACTTTATTAATTTACTTTCTATTATTATAGCATATTACCCTAATAACTCTTTACCCGACACTTTCTTCACCCTTCGCTCTTTTTCTTTAACTCCTCATTATAGCTTCCGAATGATTTTATTCATGGCCCTGATAAGGCTATCGATTTCTTTCTTATCTGTCTGCCGGCCGAAAGTGATGCGGAGTCCGCTCATGGATTTTTCATCCGGATATCCGAGCGCCTTAAGCACATGCGACGGCGAACAAACCCGCGCCGCACAGGCGGATCCCGGAGAAACCGCAAATCCGGCCATATCCAGAGCGATCACCAAATCCTGCGCGCTTCCTTTGTTGCCGGATTTTAACGGAATATACAGATTGATATTGTTCGGCAAGCGATTCTTGGCATCGCCGTTCAGTTCTATTTTGGAACTTATTTTCTTCACTTGCTTCAAAAAATATTCCCGCAACTTTCTTAATCTCTTATTCTCTAATTCGCGCGAATAGGCGACTAGTTCGACTGCTTTTGCAAAACCGACAATCCCCGGGACATTTTCCGTTCCCGACCGGAATCCTCTTTCCTGGCCCCCGCCGGTTATGATCGGCGCAAGCTTCAAATTCTTTTTTACAGAAAGCAGGCCGATTCCTTTCGGTCCGTAAATTTTCTGCGATGAAAGCGTCAGCAGATCCACGCCTAAATCATTTACATTGCAATGCAAATAATTAAGAGCTTGGACGGCATCAGAATGAAATAGCGGGTACGCTATTTCCAAACTTTTAGCTTCTGGCGGTGAGCTTTTAGAGTTG
Source organism: uncultured Candidatus Saccharibacteria bacterium (assembly GCA_964445395.1). Classification (GTDB taxonomy): domain Bacteria; phylum Patescibacteriota; class Minisyncoccia; order UBA6257; family 02-FULL-45-10c; genus REEB48. The sequence continues at coordinate 880 of CAYUKW010000103.1, read as the reverse complement.
CGGAAATTCCTGATGATCTTCGCAATTTTCGTAATTGGCTGAATAACTCCAATCTCATTATTCGCGTACATAATTGAAACAAGAATCGTCCGGTCATCCAGCTCGGATTCCAATTTCTTTAGGTCGACAATTCCGTTTTTTAAAACCGGCAGATAAACAACTTCCACGCCTTCTTTTTCTAAATCGCGGCAAGTATCTAGAACTGAATCGTGTTCAATCGCGGAAACGATGATTTTGGGACTTTCAACTTTCGACTTTGAACTTTTGATTGCGCCTCTCAGCGCCAAATTATTCGCCTCCGTAGCCGAACCGGTAAAAACAATTTCCGAATAATGGCACCCGATCGATTTCGCTATCGCATCGCGCGCCTCAAAAACCGCTGCCGAAGCTTCCTGACCAAAAGAGTGAAGCGAGCCGGGATTTCCGAATTGATCGCTCCAAAATGGCGACATGGCCTTAACCACCGCCGGATCAACCGGCGTGGACGCCGCGTAGTCGAAATAGTGTCGGTTCATATACATTAAATATAACTTGTAATCACAAAAATATTAAGCTAAAGTAATTTCGGCTGTTCAACAAGCGGAAAGGTATGGACAAAGATCTGCGTGAAAAGCTCATTGCATTAGTACGTAGCAACGGAGAACTGGCAATCCGCAAAGAATTAAATCAAGCGGCGAAATACCTGCGCAAAAGATATCGAGATCCGCGCTGCCGGATGAACAGGCATGATTGGCGACAAGTTCCCGGCACCTGTGAACAAAGCTCCTGGCTCATGGAATGCACCAGGCCCGGATGCCCGGATACCCACTATAGCTAATCACCGCGCACCAAGCGCGGTTTTTTTATACAAATATCTTGTAATCGTTAAAAGAATAAGATA
>CAYUKW010000102.1:0-2250 GCA_964445395.1 uncultured Candidatus Saccharibacteria bacterium | reverse complement strand
CCACAAATAAGTAAAAGCTATGCAGGATCAGACATAATCTTTTTTTCAATGAATGGAATTTCTCCGAGCGCCGCTTCGTTGGCAAGATCTCCGCGCGCGATCATGATTGCGTCCGCGGCCGCAATGATCGCATCGATATTTTTGACCGCCAGCGTTCGTTCGATTTTGGCGATGATCGGCTTCACCGATCCCAGGCGATGCATGAGCGCATGGAGATTCCGCACGTCGTTCGCAGTGCCGACATAGGACATCGCTATGTAGTCGACATCGTGCTGAAGCCCGAATTCCAGATCGCGCGCATCTTTCTGCGTGATCGCATGTGTTACTGTGGCGGCGATATGATGGCCGGTTTTCCCCTGTACGCGCGGACCGGACAGGTCCTGGATGATGGGAATGCGCCGGTGCTGCAGTTTGGCGATTGCACGTATGGCATGAATATACCGGGCGTGCTCTTCGTAAGTGCCGTGCGAAAAATTAAGGCGCGCCACGTCCATCTGATGGGCGATCATCTGTTTGAGTATTTTCGGGTTCCGGCTCGCCGGACCGATGGTGGCTATGATTTGTGCGCGTGAGTGCATATGGTTGTAGTGAGTAGCTGTTAATGTGTAATGAATATTTTTTCCGTCATCCTGAGGCGGAGCCGAAGGATCTGATGCTTTTTAGAATGAGATTCTTCGCAAAGCTCAGAATGACGTTGGAACTTATTTTCTGGAAATTTCCCAAAGCCGATTATATTTTGCGACCCGTTCGCCCCGATTTGGCGCCCCGGCCTTCAGGCCGAATGATCCGAAAGCATACGCGAGATCGGCGATAAAGCTGTCATCGGTTTCTCCGCTGCGATGGCTGACAATGCAGGAAATCTTGTTGGATTCGGCCAGTCGCATGACGTCCAGGGTCTCGCTGAGGGTTCCGATCTGGTTCGGCTTGATGATGATGCCGTTGATGCTTTTTGCCCCGATCGCTTTTGCCAGGCGATCCGGATTGGTGACCGTGAGATCGTCGCCGATGATTTTCGCGCTGTTCTGACTTGCCAGGATCCGGGCAAAACTGCCGAAGTCTTCCTCGTGGAAGGGATCTTCAATGGAGATGATCGGAAATTTTTTGATGATATCCCGGTACATCAGGAGCAGCGCATCGGCGCTTAATTTTTTGCCGTCCACCAGGTATTTTCCTTTTTCATAAAATGACGATGCGGCCGCATCAATGGCGAGCATGACGGCATCTTCCAGTTTCAGTTTCCTGATGATGCCGCTCAGCATTTCCAGCGGTTCCGCGACTTTCTTCGCCTCGATCACAAAACCGCCTTCATCTCCGTAATTAGCCGAAAAAGGCGAATATCTTCGGAGTATTTCTTTGCGCAGTTCCGAACGCACGCGATCGGCAATCACTAAAGCGGATTCAACATCATCGGTCAGCGGTACGATCATATATTCCTGGAATGCGAGCCAACTGGACGCATGCTTTCCGGCATTGATCAGGTTCAGATACAGATAGGGGATGCGGGGTTTTGTGCCTGCCATCTCCGAAAGATATTTCCACAGCGGCATGCGTTCGGACGCCGCAGCCGCAGCCGCGCATGCCATGCTTGCGCCGAGGATGCCGTTGGCGCCGAAGCGGCTTTTATCGTTTGTGCCATCCTGCGCGATGAGCATCCGGTCGATTTCTTTCTGATCGCGCGCATCTTTTCCGACGAGCAGTTTCTGTATGTGCGTATTTACGGATGCGATGGTTTTTTTAACTCCCAATCCGCGAAACCGATCGATATCGCCGTCGCGCTTTTCCGCTGCTTCATGGCTGCCGGTGCTTGCGCCGGAAGGAACCTCAAAAGTTCCCTGCGCCGATCCGATTTCCACAGTTACGCGCAGCGTCGGATTCCCCCGTGAATCAAGCATTTCGTGCGCGGACACAGCGGTGATGATGTTGGTTTTTTTCATGAGATTATTGTTCTTTGATCAATTGGGCATCCAGTGATACAAGTCCGGACTTTTTCAGTTCAATCGATGCGGAGCGGTACGGGGCGAAGCCGGCTTTGGTGCAGGTCAGATAATACGTTCCCGGCGCGAGAAGCGTGCTGAATCTGCCGTTGTCATCGGATACTTTTGTCACCAGAAGGCGGTTGTGTCCGGCCTCAAAAATACGGACAACGGCAAGGGAGATCGGCGTTTTCGTGATTCCCTCGGTGACCATGCCGAACGGCTTGAGAAGGTGGCGGGAGAAGTAGATTTTCAGCGCATCAAGCGTTCCGTAGAC
>CAYUKW010000101.1:0-2267 GCA_964445395.1 uncultured Candidatus Saccharibacteria bacterium | reverse complement strand
ACTTTAAGCAGTGGATGTAAAACCGTACGACCTTATCAGATGGAAGCAAGAAGTATCCATTTGAAAGGCGGATCTGCTCTTGCCAAGTGTCGCGATAAGGTCATGGATTTTCATGGCCGAAACGCGGAATATAACGCAGGAGTTGCGGAGGCGAATCATGGCCGAAGGCCAGAAGTGCGCTTTCTGCCACGCCGCGGGCTCCCGCGGGGCGAAGTGGGAAATCAAGGTGACCGGCGAAGTCATCTTGGTCCACAAACCCTGCGGCGAGAAGCTCGTCGCGCAAGCTCCCAAGGGATCGGGCGTCAAGCTCGTTCCTGGCAGGGAACTGCGCGAAGAGTGGCGGGCTGAGCGCGAAACGCGCCAGGCTCGCACCTTCTGGACTGAAAAGTTCCAGAAGGCCCGTACCGTGCCAGCGCCGAAACCGGCATAACGGTTTCCCGCATGGGAAGTAGCTTCGCAAAACCGGCGAAGCGAACCTGATCCGATCAGGACAGCCATGCGATTCAGCTCCGGCCCGGAGGATAAACGGGGAGGCCGACACGCACGGCCGATGAGGGAGTGGTTTCCCTAAGACCAAACATCTGGATGCGTAGGGCGATACGATTTTGGCACGCGGGCCGAGGCATCGGTCTGTGGTTCTAATCGCGGGATTGGGTGACAAGTGAGGTTACCCTAGCTGATTGCCATCAGCGAAATCCGTGGAGTCGGGGCGAATCCTGGCTGTCCCGCGCAGGGCGCGGACGGCCAGCTCACTGGAGACTCCGGGTCATCTGACCGCCCGGTAATGCCTCAGGATCGCGCGTGATATTTCTCACAGGGAGTACGCGCGATCTTAAAATAAAAAAGCTCCTGAGAGCGCCATAGTCCTGCGGGACTAGATCGGTTATCAGAGACCGATGACAAATGTGGGCGCTCGCCCCTTCGCATTCGTACAGAGGCGATCGGGGTGCATACCCTCTCCGTGGCGGCAGCTGCGGAGAGGATTTTTTTCGCCCAAGTATTCAAACACGGCTTGACCGGTTTGTACTTGGGACGAATCCCCCGAAGTGGGGATATTTATAAAAATTGCTTGATAAACACAAAGTAAACATGGTTCAATAAGAACAACCTTGAAAACAAAATAGAGACTGCTCATGACGGGAATGATTACGTTCATCTTGATGATTTCCATCATCATAGGCTTCCATGAGTCCGCGCATTTTCTTTTCATGAAATTATGGGGAGTGAAGGTGATCAGATTTTCCATAGGCTTCGGACCCGTTCTCGTGCGGAAGAAGATAGCCGATACCGAATATCAGATAGCGGCGATTCCCCTCGGCGGGTATGTCCTTCCCCTGAGCCGCGACCTCCCGAAAGAATATGAGCAGTATCGTGAGCTGAATCATCCGGAAAAATACTTTGAAACAAAACCGGCCTGGCAAAGAATGGTGATTTATCTCGTCGGTCCGCTCTCCAATCTTCTGTTCGCATTTGTCCTCTATTTCATACTTTCGGCTTTCATCGGAATTCCGAACCAGACCACAACGCTTGCCGAAGTGGCGAAAAATTTTCCCGCCGAACAAGCCGGCCTGAAAGCCGGAGATATCGTTGAAATGATTGACGGACAAAAAATTGAAAACTGGGAAGACGCGAAAACGCATATTCAAAAGAGCGGCGGCGCGCAGATCAGAATTCGGATCTCCCGCAACAACAAAAAGATGGAATTGACCGCAACCCCGAAAGAATACGAAACTGCCGAAGGAAAAATATTCATGATCGGCGTTTCTCCTGCGGTACAATATAGAACAGTAGACCCGTTCACCGCCCTGAAAGAATCAGTGAAGGATACCGCCGGAGCAGTGGTGGCTTTCGCCGGATTCTTCAAACAGCTTTTCAGCGGAAAAGCCAAGCGCAACAGCATGGGCGGAGTAATCATGATCTACCAGGTGACTGCTGAATCCGCAAAGTATGGCTGGGTCGCAATCATCGGCCTCATGGTTATGATCAATCTTAATCTTTTCGTCTTCAATATCCTTCCCATTCCGCTTTTGGACGGCGGCCAGATCTATCCGGCATTATTTGAAATGATCACCGGCATCAAGCCAAGCAAAAGATTCAGCCTGATTTGGCAAAACATCGGGATTGCATTGCTAGGATCTCTGTTCCTTCTGGCAACCTACAACGATCTCGAACGTCTCTGGCCGAAAATCCTGGCTGTATTTTCAAAATGATCGGCTGTTCGCCCCCTCTCTCCGCGGGGGCTTTTTTATAAAAAATCCGCCTTGGGC
>CAYUKW010000100.1:0-2405 GCA_964445395.1 uncultured Candidatus Saccharibacteria bacterium | reverse complement strand
GAGATTATAAAAATGCGGTTGCCGTGCTTGAAAAGAGCTACGCGCTTGATCCGAGCTTCAATCAGGCGCAGATCAATCTTGCGGCCGCGTATATTCTGAGTGGCGCGCAGGACAAGGCGGATCAGATCCTGATTAAAGGATATGGAACTGCGGATGTACCGGATACCATTTTGGCGCAGGTATACGCCAACACGAAGAATTACCCTCGTCTGATTGCCACGTGGGCGGCATTCGTAAAGGTGAGCCCGGTGAATCTTGATTACCGAAAGAGTCTGGCGGGGGCGTATCTGTCGGCGGGCGATACGGCCAACGCGACGCGCGTGATTGTGTCGGCCATGAATGCATTTCCGGAATTTCAGCAGCAAGGGGCCCAGCTTATCGCCCAGATTAAAGCGGGGAAATAATAATGGCATAAAGCGAAGCGAGGACTTTCTTTTTATGGAAACTTCGCAACTCCGAAAAGATCGGTCTTTTGCGGAGCAAGAGTTTTCGGAGTGAGATGTAGTGGGCAGCTGCCGCAGGAGCAGCTGAACCGCGGTTCCATGAAAAGATGGTCCGAGTGTAAGTTATGCACACCAGGACCTTTGCGGTGTTTAAACGGAATACTATATACTTTTTGATATGGGCTCTTGGTCAGAGCTAAAGAATCTACCACGATGGATTCTAAATTAAAAATTAAAAAATAAAAGGATTTATGAATAGCAATATTCTTAACCGACAACAGCAATACGCTATTGTCATATTATCAGTAATGTTGTCGCTCATGGTCGTATGGGCAGCCGCTCATGGCGCTTCAACCATCAGCACGAATATCTCGACTGACGGAACTTTGACGGTAACTGACACGAGCACCTTGACCGGTGCGGTCACCACGACGAATGGTCTGACGGTCGGCACCACCTTGGCGGTGACCGGAGTATCGACCTTTACCGGTCGGGCTCAGATGAACGGGGCTGCCTCAACTACCAATGCTTCTCTTTCGGGAAATCTTTGGGTCGGCGGCAATGCGACAACGACAGCTACCAATGGTAATTTCGACACTACCGGGGCTGTTACTGTAGGAAGTACGTTTAGCGCCAGCGGATTGTCTACTTTGGCGGGCGTTCTTTCCACTGCTTCATCGACGGTATCTGCCGGCAATTTCACCGTTACCGGCACCGGCGCCAGGGTTGGCGTGGGTACGACTTCTCCGGCGACTGAAGTTTCCATTTCCGGATCGGCGACGACCACGGTATATCTGAATACGACTGCAAGCGGAAAAGGTACCGGTATCCAGGTCAAGTCTCCGGATGGAACAACGTATTGCCTTTATGTAGCGAACGGCGGAACGGCGGCAGTCAGTACGGGCGCGTGCAAATAAATTAATTCCGACAATATAAATCTATGAAAAAAAGTCTATCAATTATCGTCGGATTGATACTATTATCGCCATTGGCATTCGCCGCGAACGATGTGACGCTCGATCAGAGCGCCATCATCAAAGTCGGCAGCTATAACCTTACGCTGACCGGCACATTCACCGTGAACTCGATCACGGTGAGTGCCAGCAGTTTTGATGTCACGCTCGCGCCAGGCACTGCCCTGAAGGTGGCCTCTGCCGATCGGAGAAGTCTCACCGTGAGCTCCGCCTCGGGCGTTACCACGTCTACGGATTGCGATTCATCGAACTCAACGGTGACGATTAAAACCGATAGCGCATCAACCGCTACGGTCACTGTCACTCCATCGACAACGAGCACCTGCAGCGGCGGCAACGGAGGAGGGGGCAGCAACAACGATAGCGGTAGCGGTCCGGCAGGCGGCGGCAGCGGGAGCAACGCACACTACAACTATGGAGCTACTCCGGCCACACCGGCAACTCCGGGAGTCTCTCCTGCGACTCCGGCCACTCCTTCATCTCAGGCGCTAGAACATGCATCTGCGACGGCGCAGGCGGTGTCTCCGGCCTTCAATAAAGACCTGGTTGTTGGAAATCGCAGCGATGATGTGAAGCGCTTGCAGCAATTGCTCGCAACCGATAAGAGTGTCTATCCTGAGGGACTCGCGACTGGACTGTATGGTCCGATGACCCAGAAGGCGGTCAGGGCATTCCAGAAAAAATACGGATTGCCTCAGGTGGGACGCGTCGGTCCTGCGACCCGCGCAAAGCTCCAGCAAGTCTTCGGAAAATAAATCCGATCCGATAATAAAATTTCCCCGGAAGGGGAAATTTTATTTCAGGCATTGACTTTTTATTTCCGATATAATATCATTTCAGGCATGTTGTTTTTTACGAAAGATAACTGAAAAGAAAACCCCCCCGCGAGGGATTTTTTATTTCCCCGTAGTTTAGCGTTTCAATACTATGAAAAAAATCATAAATACGTTTATGAGCAATCAGACTATCCGCCGTATCTGGCATAGTG
>CAYUKW010000099.1:0-2439 GCA_964445395.1 uncultured Candidatus Saccharibacteria bacterium | reverse complement strand
CTGCCGAAGGCGCGCAATCCATTGTGGTCGGCGGCGATTCGCTGCTGAACACCGACAATCCGCTGAGCAATGTGGCGCCGACCCGCGGAGGAACGCTGATCTATAAGGCGCAGCGCGGCGATACGCTCTCCCGCGTTGCCGCGAATTTCGGTATTTCACTGAACACGCTGCTCTGGGCGAACCAGAACATCCAGAAAACCGGACTCGCGCCGGGGAAAGAAATCGTGATTCTGCCGGTTAATGGCGTGCTGCATTATGTGCAGCCCGGCGATACGCTGGAGAGTATTGCGGGACAATATGGAATCGCCGCATCGCGGATCACGAGGGCGAATCCGACTTTCGTGCCTTCGCAGATCGAGACAGTCACTACGCTTATCATCCCCGACGGTCATCCGATGCAAAACGCGCATTTCACCTCGTTGACAGATCTGCCGAGTCTGCCGGGATATTTTTCCATTCCGACCACGGGGTGGAACTGGGGAATCCTGCATTTGTATAATGCCGTCGATATCGCCAATGCCTGCGGCACGCCGATCTATGCTTCCGCCGAAGGACTGGTGGTGGAAGTCGAGAACTCGGGCTGGAATTTCGGTTACGGAGATTATGTGCTGATCGAGCATCCGAACGGAACGAAAACCCGTTACGCGCATACGGAAAAGAATCTCGTGTCCGTCGGCGACTATGTCGCCAAGGGCGATCAGATCGCGCTCATCGGCAACACCGGACAGACGCACGGCCCGACCGGATGCCATCTGCATTTTGAGGTGTATGGAGCGAAAAACCCATTTGCCAAATAACATCGCTCCGACTCTTTTCCCTGCGGAACCGGCGAAACTCCGCAGTTTCCGCAGGAAAAAGATTCTTCGCTTCAGAGAAAAATAAAAATTGATTGCATTTAAAAAAAGAAGGCCTCGTACACAATGTGTGTACGAGGCCTTTGTTTTACAATCGGCAGCGAGGACGCAGTGAAAGTTTATTTTCATTGCGGCCGAGCGAACCGATTGAATTGATGTCGTTTTTAACGATATCAATTATAGCGGAAGCTCTTTCAGATGAGCTCCGTGAAACACCGGAATGCCGAGGTTCAGCGCTTTCACCCGCCGCTCGAAACCCGCGTAGTTCGCGTCATCGCCGTGATGGCCGATGACCGCTTCCACGGGACAGATTTCGTTCAGCAGTCGGACGCGCTCAACCAGCTTATCCGCAGTGTCGTGTCCGGAAAGCCCGAACCTGACGACTTCGCAGCTCACCGGCACATGTCTCACGACATCCATCCTGGCTTTCCAATCCCTGGTGTTCAGCTTGACGGTGTCGCCTTTCTTCACATTCAGAACAGCTTCTCCGACAGTGCCGGGGAACATGTAGCCGGTGAAGACCACGAGTCCCTTGCGGTTCGGTAGGATCTGTTCCGCATGTCCGACACTCGTCCCTTTGTCCATCATGGCGGACGAGCTGATGATCGGTGAATGGCTCATTCCGCAGCAGTTTCCCGAAGCCGTAGCCAGGCGGTGTCGTGCCTCTGCTTGATGCGCTTCCTGCGGGCTCTTGCCATTCAGCTTTTTGTAGAGCACCAGCTTTTTTTCCTGGATGAATTTCTCAACTTCGAATTTGATGTCCTGCGGACACCAGGTATAAGCGTCATTCGCGTGCAACATGATGAATTCCCGCGCCATGCCGTCCACGTGCGGATGGATTCCGCGCTTGATCAATGCAAATGCCAGATTCGGCGCCCGATCGGAGAACGACGGCAGAAAAGAACTGAGTCTCTCCGCAATCGCTTTCTCGACGCGAGTTCCGAATTCTTTCCAGAGTTCGTCGAATGACTTCGGCATCTCGCGGTCGCCGTACGTGGTTTCCGTGATCATGATGATGCGCCGGTCATCCAGAATATCTCCGAAGAATTCCCGCGGAGGAAGCATCACGCCTCTGATGACCGGCTGGTCATGCGAGCAGACATCGCCGGTGATGAAGTATGCCGGACCTTCCGGCGGGACGATGAACGTCATCATCGCTCCGCGCGTGTGGCCGGCGGAATAGAATCCAAAGAACCAGCCCGGCCAGATTTCCACCCAGCCCGGCTTATCGACCGGAGTCGTCCGCCGGAACATTTCCGAAATGTCTTCTTTTGAATACGCAAAAGGCTTTGGAGAACCGCCGGCGCGCCGGACAGCCCTTTGTTCGATTTCAGCGATCTTCAGGGAATCCTTCAGCATGATTTCCGCGCCCATGGCTGTCGGCCGGCTCATGATGACCTTGGCGTTCGGATTGTCGCGGACTAATGCCGGAAGATTTCCTGAATGATCCAGATGATGATGGGTCAGAATGGCCAAGTCAATCCCGGTGATTTCGTTTTTGATAGGGAAATAATTCCCGCCGAACTTTTCGTCGCGAAGACCCATTCCTGAATCGATCGCGATTATTTTTCCGCAGATAGTAAGG
>CAYUKW010000098.1:0-2455 GCA_964445395.1 uncultured Candidatus Saccharibacteria bacterium | reverse complement strand
GCGCAGGATCAGGCCATGGCGGAGCTGGATTTTTCTTTCATCGCGGCGGCCCGGGATATTCTGACGCCGATCGCGCCCCTTGCGGTCACTGCGATGAGCGGCTTGAAGGGAGTCTCTCTGATTTATCCGGAGCTGGTCGCGGACGGCAGATTAGTCCACATCACCTCCAATTTTCAGGCGACTTCCCCTATTGCACGCGCCATCCAGATCGTTGAAGCGAACGGTCTGCTCGCCATCAAGGGACATATCGTGAAGAAAGCGTTCGGAACGGTGTTTTTGGACGGAATGGACGAGGCGTACAGGGATTATCTCGATTCGTTGTTCGGGGAATTGGACCGGCGGTACGGTGAATCCCTGTGGTGGACTTCGATGTCGGAGATCGCCGGAAGGATCCATAAAAATTCCGGCGCGGGAGAATAATCACATGGAAAAAGACGAGATTGAAGTGGAAGTGAATCCTTCGGGAATCGCGACGGAATATCTTCGGTCGCTGAACAGCTGTTTCGCGCACTGGGGGGATCGGAAAAACTACGCGTGGGCTTTTGAACGGCGTGCCGGATCCTTCAATCCAGATCTGATGGCGCTCCGCAGAGGCGGCGAGCTTTTAGCCGGATCCGCGGTCAGCTATCGGAAAATCTCGTTGCCGAACGGCCAAATTGCCGATGTGGGTATCATGACAGGGTCGTGGACGTTGCCGGCGGCCCGCGGGCAGGGATGTTTCTCCCGGATAATCGGGGAATCGATCCGTCTGGCAAAAGAAAAGAACGCCGCGTTGCTCCTGGCGTTTGTCACCGACACGAATGCGAGTTATCGAAGGCTCGCGGATGCCGGTGCGGCGCTTTTCCCGACTTCTTACGTGGTTTCGGATGCGGACATGCCGCGGCCGGCCACTGCATTGAAAATACATGAAATTCCGGATGCGGAAATGTTTCTCAAAAGAATGGGAAATTTCACGGGTGTGTTGCGCAAGAACGGGATTCATTTTTTCTATCCCGATCCGGATGAGTGGCGTTCTCAATTTTTACAGCGTCCGCTCACGACTGAAATTCTGGACATAGAAGGCTTTGGCTGGTGCGTGATGGAGAAAGCCGACGGAGTTGATCGCGTGCTGATGCTGGCCCTTGAAAATGATACGCCGGAAAAAATGCAGGAGTGCATTGAAGGACTACTTCAGAGATCTTTGACGCGAGGACGGAATCTGTTCCTGTTCGCTGCGTCATCTGAAATGCAGCGCTGCTGTAGCCGGCTCGGTCTGCGGATCATATCCGGTCATCTTACTGCGCTCGTCGCCGATTCCGACGCATTACGGGATGCGTTACAGATGAAGGAGTCCCTGTCTTTTTCCGATTCCGTCCGGTTAGCCGATCCCCACAGCCCCTGGTTTTTGGGGAAGTGGAATATCCAATCCGGCGACCGGATGTAGACGATGATTACGCAAAGCGGCATTATATGCCGCTTTTTTATATCCGCGAAGGTTTTCTGTCACAGATCGGCCGGCGCAGCAGCTGTTACTTTAGAGATGTTTTTTTGCTTATACTATGATATATGCAAAAGAGGTTAAAAATTGCGACGGTTCGGGTGGGGAAAGAGAATCCGGTCTTCATCATCGCCGAGGCGGGCGTCAATCATAACGGCAGATTGGATCTGGCGTTGAAACTGATTGATGCCGCGGCGGATGCCGGCGCAGATGCGGTGAAGTTCCAGACATTCCGGGCCGAACAGGTGGTTACCGTTTCCGGGGAGATGGCGGAGTACCAGAAACGGAATCTTGGGAAAAAAGAGAGCCAGCTGGCGATGCTGAGGAAATTGGAATTGAAGGAGGAATATTATCCGGTGCTTCAGAAAAGAGCCAGGGAAAGGAATATTATTTTTCTTTCCACTCCGCACGGCGGATTCGAATCGGTGGATCTGCTGCAAAAATTGAAAATTCCGGCATTCAAGTTCGGTTCCGGAGATCTGACCAACCTGCCGCTTCTGGAATATGCGGCAAAATTTAAAAAGCCGATGCTGATCAGTACCGGCATGAGCGATCTGAAAGAGATCAAAGAGGCGGTTGCGGCGATCAGGAGCACTGGTAATACGCAGATCTTGGTTTTCCAATGCACTACGGATTATCCGCTTGCGCCTCAGGACGTGAATCTTCGCGCGATGGAGACATTGATGAAGGAACTTAATGTGGTGGTCGGCTATTCGGATCACACGACTGATTCCCAGGCTGCGCTCATGGCGGCGACTTTGGGAGCATATATGCTGGAAAAGCACCTGACTTTGGATAGAAAAATGGCTGGTCCCGATCACGCGGCGTCTATGGAGCCGGCGGAATTCAAGGAAATGGTCAGGCAAATCCGTCTTGTGCCGGAAATCTTGGGAAGTCCGGAAAAGAAATTGCTAAAATGTGAAGCGCAGTATGTTTCCGCTGCCCGCAAAAGCCTGGTGGCTTCGGAAGATATCAGGA
>CAYUKW010000097.1:0-2456 GCA_964445395.1 uncultured Candidatus Saccharibacteria bacterium | reverse complement strand
CTTCGGATCCTATTTCTTGATTTTCAGAATGATGCGTTTTTCCAAAGGCTTGATGGATTCAATGTAGAATGTATAGCTTTCGCCCTCGGTCAGTTTCTTTTTCATCTCCTCGACGCTGCCGAATTCGGAAACGTGGATCAATCCCTGGATCTCATTATCCAGCGCGATGAACGCGCCGAACGGATTGAAACGGGAGACTTTGCCCTGCACATCGGTATGCTCCTTATAGCGGTCCGCGACTTTTTCCCACGGATCAGCCTTGAGCGCTTTCAGCGACAGCGTCACCCGGCCTTCTTTGATATCCAAAATTTTGGCTTTCACCTGATCGTTCACCTTGACGATCTCTTTCGGATTCTCAATCAATTTGTAATCCAGTTCGGAAATATGGATCAGGCCTTCGATTTCCGGATTGTCCGCAAATTTGACGAACGCGCCGAAATCCGCCACGCCGGAAATGATTCCGTCAATGACATCGCCGGCTTTGTATTTCTCCAGCTTCTCGCGGACTCCCTGATTAGAAATTTCCTTTTCGGAAAGAATCAGCTTGTCGGCGCGGGGATTGACGTCCAGAATTTTCACCTTGATCGTCTGTCCGACGAATTTCTTCAATTCTTCCAGAATCTTGGATTTGTCGCCGTCGTTCACGCGCGGGTAGTGTTCATTGGAAAGCTGGGATACTGGCAGGAACGCCTTCAATCCGCCGACGTCCGCCATCAGGCCGCCGCTGTTCGCGCCGGTGACTTTCACGTCCAATTCTTCTCCCTTATCGAATGTTTCCTTCACCGTCTGCCAGGACTTCTGCTTTTCCGCTCCGGCCAGGGAAAGCTCCACGTAGCCGTCGTCATTTTCCGCTTCCACGACTTTCGCGGAAATCGCGTCGCCGGATTTGAGCATCTTCAGAACCTCTTTCGCGTTGGACAGCTCGACGCCGTACACGATACCGGTGCCGAATTTTCCGAGATCGAAATAAATCGCCCGCGGCATGCGCTTGAGAAGCTTTGCCGGTACGAGATCGTTCTCCTTCACCGGCGCCATCGCGTCCGGAAAAGACTTGAGCACCTGCGCGATCGCTGAATCTGCTTTTTTAGAAAGGGTAATCATAATTAATAGAAATATACTGCAAGCGGGCTGCTTCCGTCAAGATGCCGCGCTGATTCGGAATAATTCCGGAAAAAATAATGTTGCAAAAACCCGCCTGAAAGTCTATACTGTTATAGTATATAAATCACTAACTGCTAATCGTTATCACTCATGATCATCAACTGGTACGGCGAAGGCTGCTTCAAGATTCAGACCGGCGGCCTTTCATTATTGACAGACCCGTTTGAATCCACGACCGGACTCACGCCGGCGCGCGGAAAAAATGAAATCACCCTGAAAACCCTGACTGCCTGGCCGATGCAAAACGAAAAAATCGATGGTCAACTGATCCGCGGAGCCGGGGAATATGAAATCCAAAAAATAATCGTCAGCGGATTTCCTCTCGCGGCCGAATCGTCGGAAAAGTTTTTCAAAACCGCGTATAAAGTCACCGCGGAAGACATGACGCTCGGATTTCTCGGACATCTTTCCGAGGGGCTGACTCCGGAAGCGTCGGAGAAACTGAAAGACATGGATATCCTGTTTATCCCTGCCGCGGGCAAACCGTTCATAGATCAGGAAGCGGCCGCGAAACTCATCAAGCAATTGAATCCGAAAATCGTCGTCGCGTCATTTTTCAAAACCCCGGGATTGAAACGCGGAGGCGCTGACTGGAAAGAACTCGCCGATGAACTGGATCAGAAGCCGGAAGTCCTGGAAAAACTCACCATCCGCAAAAAAGAAGCCGCCGAGCAGAAAGGGACGAAACTGGTCGTATTAAAAATATAGAAACCGATCCGCTATGCTTCTCCATGCAATAAATAATTTCGTACGCCAGCTCCAGAAAAAAGACGAGCAGACCAAGAAACAATGGCTTATCGGATCGACTGCGGCGAGCATGGTGCTGGTGCTGATATTCTGGGGATTCTATTTCTCCGCAACGATCCAGAGCCTCAGCGATAAAAAAACCGCGCCGGACGGAATCGGATTCGCCGCCACGCTCAGCCAGGGGATGAAAGTGATCGGCGACAAGATCGGATCCCAGATAAGCACCATCATGGAAAGCGCGCAGCGCTACACGCAATCGGCAAATTCCATCACTATCCAGCCGACCGCCATCAATTTTTCAAACAATATCGAACCGATAACTCCTAAAAAATTTCCATAAATCACTATGAGTAAAAAAGAAGAAAATATTATTCCGCCGCAAAAACACATCGGCATAGAAAAACGGGAGATCACCGAAGAACTGCAGGAGTCGTATTTGGATTACGCGATGTCGGTCATCGTCCAGCGCGCGCTGCCGGATGTCCGCGACGGCCTGAAGCCGGTGCACCGCCGCATTCTCTATGCCATGTGGACGATTGGTCTGCGGG
>CAYUKW010000096.1:0-2465 GCA_964445395.1 uncultured Candidatus Saccharibacteria bacterium | reverse complement strand
ATAGGAGATAAAATCTAAGATTTAAGTATTGCGGTGGTAGCTTAGCGGCCTAAAGCGCCTCCCTGTCACGGAGGAGATCGTGGGTTCAAATCCCATTCACCGCGCAACGACAATTTAGTAGCGTGCAGACCCGAATAATTGTGAGTGAGTTGCGACCCGACTGCCCGACAAAAATTGTAAATAAAAACAACGGCCTTTCCGGCCGCTGTTTTTATTTCTACTCCGCGAGCAGCGGAGGTATGAAGCCGGGCATTCGTCTTCACGAAAGCTTCATTTTGGATTAGTATCATAGCAAACGATATGAAGATTCTGATTATTGAAGATGAAGTAAAACTGGCGAAATCGCTGAAGCATGGCTTGGAACAGCAAGGCTATGCCGCGGACTATCTGTCGGATGGCGAAAGCGGCCAGCGGCGTTTGGAGATGAACCAAAACGAGTACGACCTGGTTATTCTGGATGTCATGCTGCCTGGAAAAGATGGGATGATGATCTCAAATGAATGGCGCAAGCAAAAAATCACCACTCCGATCCTCATGCTTACCGCCCGCGATACGGTGAACGATAAAATCACCGGACTGGATGCCGGAGCCGATGATTATCTGGTGAAGCCATTTGCGTTTGAAGAATTACTCGCCCGTGTTCGCGCCCTGCTGCGCCGTCCGACTGAAGTCGCTCCGACAGAATTAGTTCTCGGACAATTAGCATTAGACAGTGGTCGTCATACCGCTTTTTTCCATAAAAAAGAACTGCGGCTTACGCTCAAAGAATATATGGTCCTTGCGTACCTTATGCAGCATCCAGGACAAGTCATCAATCGAGATCAACTGTTGGATCACGGCTGGGATTTCAATTTTGATTCGTTTAGTAATGTGGTCGATGTGCACATAAAAAATCTAAGAAAAAAACTCCATGAAATATCCAAAGAACCCGTCATCGAGACCGTCCACGGCTTGGGCTACCGGATCAAAGGATAATCCTTTCATCCGAGCGCGGCTCAAGCTCGCGCTTGCGTATACTTTGCTGCAATTCATAATTTTGGCTTCTTTCAGCATGGTCTTGTACTACAGTCTTGCGCAGCACATCCGCGACAACTTTGAAAATGATGCGGCGATGGATGCGGAGCAGCATACGGTTGTTGAAAATATCATATATGATATTCAGACGAATATTATCATCATCGACAGCGGCGTGCTGCTCGCCGTCGGGTTCTTCAGCTATTTCCTGGCCGGTTGGACTTTGCGGCCGATCCGGGAAACGCTGAATCGTCAGCGCGAATTCAGCGCGGACGCTTCCCATGAACTACGCACGCCGCTTGCGGTCATGAAAACTCAAAGCGAAGTGCTGCTGGCAAATAAAAATGCCCGTGAATCCGATTTCCGGTCATTGACCGTCAGTAATCTCGAAGAAGTCGATCGGATGTCTGATCTGGTAGAAGATTTACTTGAACTTTCGCGCAATGATGCCGATAGGACCGCATATCAGATGCGGCCTTTAGTGGTTGCCGAGATTGCGGAATCGGTTGTGAAAAATATGCAGATGCTGGCGCGGAAGAAAAACATAGCGCTCTCATTTAATGTGTCAGATAAAGGAACTGTCATGGGCGATAAAAATGCGCTGGGACGGATGATCATGAATGTGGTAAAGAATGCTATCCAATATACTCTGGCAGATGGAAAAGTCGCCGTCACCGTGGAAGCAGGAACTAATACCGTTAAAGTCAAAGTAACGGATACCGGCATGGGCATTGCCGATAAGGATTTGCCTCATATTTTTGAAAGGTTTTACAAAGCCGATGCCTCGCGTACTTCGCATGAGCATGGCGTGGGCTTGGGTCTGTCTATCGTCAAAGCCATTACAGAAGCGCATCGCGGTTCAGTGCGCGCAGAAAGTCAGTTAAATAAGGGTACGACGGTGGTCATTGAGTTGCCCAGGAATAAGTAGGTGTAGCTGTTCTTCATAGAAATTTCATAATAGTTTGTCATGCTGAAACTACTTAAGAATAGGTCGATTCTTCAAAAATAGATCACTAATTATAAATTAATAATTTACTAATAAAAAATATTATGAATATATCAAAAAAAGTAGCAATTTTGCTCACGACTGCCGGAGTGATAATCGGCACTGCCGGTGCCATCGGCATTCAAGCTTATGCGCAGCAAGCTAAATCAACTGCTCCAGCGAATGTCACTGCGGCGAATAATACGGCCCAGGAAGATGCGGAAGTGAAGGGTAATGGCGCCACGGACGCGCAGGATAAAAATGAAACCGCAGAGTCAAATGATAAAACTGAAGTTGGACAAGCTGCCGATGCCAAAGCCAGTGTCACAGCAAATAAAGACCAGAACGGATCGGATAATCAAAGCGACGGCGAAACGAATGATGATGCAGCAGCAAAATAGTAATCAAAATAAATAAATTATGAAAAAATCTATAGCCGTAACATTGTTTTCCTTATTCGCATTGA
>CAYUKW010000095.1:0-2519 GCA_964445395.1 uncultured Candidatus Saccharibacteria bacterium | reverse complement strand
TCTACCCGGAACTGGAACTCTTTCGGCTCCTTGGAAAAAAGCTTCGCATTGAGGACGCTTTCGATATTCGCGGCGGCCAGCGTTTGCGCCTTGGCAATATCATCCGCGGTCGGATACGCGACTTCGCCGATAAATCCCCCTTTCATATCTGAAGTTGATTCGGCATAAAAAGACTGGTACTTCGGGGAACCCTTGAATCCGGGGATGGTGAACAGTTTTACGGGTCCGATATTGTAATCCGGACCGGCGGCATCGGCGACGATATTCGCGGAAATACTGGACGGCACGATCTTGCCGTCAACGATTTTTGCGCCGGGTACCGTGATCGTATTCGCGAGGCGGAATAATTTTCCGTCCGGCGCCATGAACCGCGTTTTCTCGACCAGCTGCTGCTGATCGGAGCTGTAACTGTTATAGACCGTGATCTGGCCCGAAGCGTATTGCTGCACCTGCTTTTTCCCCGATGCCGGGAATTTATTCACGGTATTCCCCTGCTCATTGAATACCTGCGCGGGAATGCTCATGGTCTTTATGCTGGAGGTCGCGGTCTTATCGGCGGTGATGGCGTCCGCATACGCCCACTCTTTTTTTTGAGCGATGATTTTCACATCCGCGCGCGGCAATACGTTCACCGCAAGAATCGCGGCGCCGGCAACAATCGCGATCCCAGCCGCCACCCACCGCCAGCCACGGCTGAAACGCAGCGCCGGCATTTTCAATTTTGGCAGTGCGGCCTCGGGAAGACTGAACGAAAGCGGATTAAGCTTACGCCCGGCGAAAGGAGTTTCGTCAGTCGGGCGGATCGGCGGAAAATCCAACCTGTCTTTTTCCGTTCCGGTTTCTTTTACCGCAATCTCCTTCTGCGGCAGCCTGGCCATTCCGGATTTCACTACCGGCGATTTGGATCGGGAACGCGGCGGCGTGATATCGGAAAATTGCCGCTTATTTTTGGCAAAAAAAGGATTGGTGCCGGAAAGCCCGCTCATGCCGGCAAGCTCGATCACCTTGTCATCGATGGATTCGACGAAAATTTTCTTGCCGATCGCATCCGCTTCCCGCTTCAGCAGATAGAAATTGCTCAGCGATTCGCCGATATGGGAAAAACGCGGAACACTGAGCGTGACCTCGCTGTCTTCCGCTTCGATCATCTTCTCAACGATCACCGACACCTCATCGCTTTTATTTACGGTTATTTTTTTCATCAATTTGCGTTCAACGTTACATACTTTAAGGACTTTAGCTTCTACGTCACCAGCCACCGCACGCGCCGGTTTGCCAGATGGCTCATGGTATCGTTCCGCGGCAATAACGCCAGCTCCAGGACCGCGCCGATCAGGATAAGCGGATTTTTCACTTCCGCCGATGTCTTATATTGTAGCGTATACCCGAGCTTTTCGGTAATAAATTGTGTGGATAAGGAAAGAAGCGTTATGGACTTTTGAAATCTGTTCTGGAAACGTTCGGTGAACAGGACGGGGGGCATTTCAAAAAACGGATTCACATACACCTCCCCCGCGTCGGCATCCACCATCGACTCCACGCCGTTCGCGAATACGCCCAGTTCCTGCACCAGCATGGTCTCGAATTTCCGCAGAAAATTCCCCGATCCGTTATCGCCGGAATACGTATGGATCATGGCTTCGGAAATTTCCGGATCAGTATGCAGATAGCGGCCCAGATATCTTTTCAGATCGTCTCCGCCCCAGTCAAAACTGTCCTGATGCCCGAAACGCTGATTGTCCGCCGCAAACACCGCCGTGTGGCCGGGAAAAAGATTCGCCACGTAGAAATTGCTGCTTCCCCGCGCGTGCGAAAGCGCGTGCAGCAGCGCCGTCCCGGCTTCGATCATCAGCTCGATATTTTCCCGCGGCAGAAACTCCCGGAGCTCCCGCATGAATTCCCGCGTGACGAATGTCTGGCTGAAAAATATCTCCACCGACTTCGCCTTGAAACCGATGGGATTCACCACCCGGTGGGCATCGATGCGGATATCACGGATCCGCACGTCGGTCAGCAGCACATCCACCTCGTCCACCTCCATCTTCTGCGCAATCTTGAAACGGTGCTTGTCAAAAAACCGCCAGATCGCCTGCGAGATCAGGTTATCCAGATCCGCCTCATCGATCACGTCTTTCGGATTCGTGCGCACCAACGACACCGATGAGAATATCGTGGTCGCGAAACGCGAATCCAGGCTCAGGATGAGCTTGTATTTTTTGAGGTTGCGTATCTTTTTTAAAAATTTTCTTGCCTCTTTCAGCGCGGCGAGCGGATCAAATTCCGGAAATTCCTTGAAAAAAGTCCGGAGTATCGTAATTTCTTTATGTTTGAAGTCGGTTCTAAGAACAGTGACCTGTACATAATGATCAAGAATTTCAATCACTATATACTTATCACCTTTTGTGAATAAATGTGAGAGTGTATGTAGTATCTTCTTGTGTATTTGCACTTATACACAGTATAACACACGCCGAGCCCGTAATTACTACTGATTTTCATTAGTAAAAAATAAAAAAACG
>CAYUKW010000094.1:1077-2563 GCA_964445395.1 uncultured Candidatus Saccharibacteria bacterium | reverse complement strand
CCATCTGCGCCGGCGCCGGAGAATGAAATGGAAACCAGCGGAAGCAGATGGAAAAAAATGCTGGTGTGGGGGGGCTTATTGATTTTGATAATCGGCGCAGGTATCGGCGGATATATGTTCGTCTATCCCATGCTGTTCCCGCAAGTTTCCACTCCGCCTCCGCCGGCAGTGACGCCGCCGGTAAGCGCTCCGGCGCCCGTAAATACTCCGCCCGAGGCAAGCGTTCCGGCACCGCTGAAAATGCATACCTCGCTGCTCGCTCCGGGAATCAGCAGTTCTCCGTTGACGATCCCGGCGGCAGACCTGACTTCACTGAAATTAGCCCTGCAGAATGAAGCGCAAAAAACAGCCAGCCCGGATAGCCTGATTGAGACAACGTTAAGCGATGCGGGCGGTCAGCTTGCCGCTTCATCAATTTTCCCGCTGATGCTGCCGTCGCTTTCCGCAGCTGCACTGCAAAATCTGTTTGCAGACGATTTCACCACCGCGCTCTACTATGACGCAAATGGCGTCTGGCCGGTCTATATCTTGACGGCGAACGCCGGACAGCTTCCGCAGGCACAGGCGATGGCGACGTCTTTGGAATCATCCAACGCGCTCGCAAATCTGTTCCTGTCAAATCCGGGAGCGCAGAACGCAGCCGGATTCAAATCAGGGAAAGTAGGAACGCTCAACACCCGCTATCTGACGTTCAACAAGACCGGCGCATCGCTGAACATCGCCTGGTCCGGAAGCAATCTCATACTGAGCACTTCCTACAACGGACTCAAGAAAACGCTCAGCAGCCTGGCGAAATAAAATATTCGAAAAAAATACCCTTCATGGGTATTTTTTGACAGCAGCATTTTCCTGTTTTTCAATTCTCCTGGCGTAACCGGTACTGGAACGCCTCGGTCAGATGCGGCAGATTCACTTTTTCGCTCAGATCCAGATCCGCGATGGTGCGGGCGGTCTTCAGGATACGGTAGTATCCGCGCGCGGACAGGATATTTTTTTCATACATCTGCTTCAGGAATTTTTCCGCCTCCGGATCAAGCCGGAGAAGCGTATCGCACATCTTGGAACTCATTTCTGAATTCGTAAAAATCTTTATTTTCATATCCTGGAATCGTGCGCGCTGGATCTCTCTCGCCAATGCGATCTTTTTCCGCATATCCGCCGCGGAAACCGTATCGCGCTCCCTGATCTGCAGTTCATTGATTTTCACCCGCGGAACAATGATCTGCAGATCGATGCGGTCCAGCAGCGGACCGGAAATTTTCTTCTGATACCGGATCACTTCGTTCGCGGAACACTTGCAGTCTTTTTCGTCATCGCCGTAATATCCGCACGGACACGGATTCATCGCCGCGACCAGTATGAATTTTGCCGGAAACACCAGATTATTTTTGATCCGGGAAATGACAACCTTCCCGCTTTCCAGCGGCTGCCGCACTGCTTCCAGGAGATCCCGCCGGAATTCCGGCGCGAACTGGTGCAGGCCGTG
>CAYUKW010000094.1:0-1067 GCA_964445395.1 uncultured Candidatus Saccharibacteria bacterium | reverse complement strand
GGCAGCTCATCCAGGAACAGGACTCCGCGATGCGCCAGACTGCTCTCCCCGGGACGCGGATTCTGTCCGCCGCCGATGATTGATACCGGCGACGCGGTCTGATGCGGAGCGCGGAACGGACGCCAATTGATGAACGAATCATCCTTTAAAAGTCCGGCAGCGCTGTAGATCTGGGTTATCTCGATGATCTCATGCAGATCCGGCGGCGACAGCAATGAACCGAGCGCCTGCGCCAGCATGGTTTTCCCGGTGCCGGGGCTTCCCTGCATCAGCAGATTATGCCCGCCGGCCGCGGCGATCATCAGCGCCCGCTTGGCGGCGACCTGACCCTTGATATCCGCGATATCCACCAGATGATGCTCCGATGAAATTGACGGCGCTATTTCGGTCTTCGGCTGCGGAATAATTTCTGCGCGGCCCTCAAGATGCAGGATCAGTTCGTGCAGCGTCAGCGCGGGGATTACCGTGATGCCGTCGATAATGGCGGCTTCCACGGCATTTTCTTTCGGCACCACCAGATTTTTGAAATTATGCTTCTTCGCCGCGCGGGCGATATTCAGAACTCCGCTGACGCCCCGGACGGAACCGTCCAGCGCCAGTTCTCCGGCAAACAGCGTATGCGCGCTGTCGAATTCTTTCATCTGTTTGGTCGCCAGCAGATAGCCGATGGCGATTCCCAGATCGTACTGCGATCCGGTTTTTTTGACATCCGCCGGCGCGAGATTCACCACGATTTTCCGGTTCTCGCGATTCGGCGGTTTCACGCCGCTGTTTTTCAGCGCCGAACTCACGCGCTCCTTCGCCTCTGACAGCGATTTATCGGCAAGACCGACTATCGTAAAACTATGAAGACCGACATGGATGTCGGTCTCGATTTCTATGATCTGCGCATCAATGCCGTCGACTGATGCGGAAAATACTTTGGAAAGATTCATAAATCTTGGCGTGCGTTATGCGATTACTTATCGTAATAAGGAAATAAGCCCTTCGGCTTATTTCAATTCTTTTTTTAAATTTATTTCTTCATCTTTCCTTCTTTTCTTATCTGGGATTCTGGGTCTATTTTC
>CAYUKW010000093.1:0-2571 GCA_964445395.1 uncultured Candidatus Saccharibacteria bacterium | reverse complement strand
AGCGATCTCGAACGTCTCTGGCCGAAAATCCTGGCTGTATTTGCAAGATGATCCGCTGTTCGCCCCCTCTCTCCGCGGGGGCTTTTTTATAAAAAATCCGCCTTGGGCGGATTTACTTATTTTCGTACAATTCCTTATATCGCTCGGGGTATTTCTTTTTAAAATCCTCCAAAAGCTTCCGGCGATGATCGCGCCAGGCCTCAGCATGCTCCCCCTGCGGACCGATGCGATCCTTATACAGCCAGACCAGAAAAGTATAGATTTCTTTCGCATCGTCGGATGCGATATTGCTGCCGGGTTTTGCCGCCATGCGCTTCACCAGCCGGCGCCACAGATCAACATCCGGCCACAAAAGATTCGGATCAGTGAATAATTCCGGATGCTTGTGCAAAAGCTGGTCTCGAAAAGCGGCGTCAACTTCTATATATTGGGCATTCAACGGCCGCGCCGGAGTATGGCACTGGGCGCATCTTGATTTCAACAGCTGGTATCCTTTTTTCACGCTGTCCGGAACCCGGCGCTCATCAACTTCAGCTTCGCCGAAATCATTCGCATAGGGAGCGAGTTGTTCTTTCATGGAATCGTGCGGCACAGGTGGATTCTCTCGGGGAACGGCGGGGATAGCCGGGGCCTGAGGGGTCTGAGCAGATGAAGTATCAGAATTTTGAGCGGAATTTTTAGCGCATGCTGCCGCTAAAAGAATCAAAAGAGGGAAACGAGCAAGTTTAAAAGAATATTTCATCTCAACCGCCACGCATGAAAAGGTTCTGCTTATGTTTATATCATTTATTAAGAAAAAGAGTCAATTTCAGGGGGTACTTGATTTTTCCCAGAAAGTAGTGTAATATATGCAAATATATGTTAACGACTCGCCAAAAACAGAATGCGATGAAGGAACACAAACTGCATGATACTGACACCGGTTCTCCGGCGGTTCAGGTTGCGGTGCTTACAAAAAGCATCGAAGAGCTGACGGATCATCTTAAAAAGCATCGCAAAGACAACCACTCCCGCCGTGGACTGCTCAAAATGGTCGGCAAGCGGAAGCGTCTTTTGGATTATCTGTCTGAAACCGACGAGAAATCCTATCACTCAACAATTAAAAAACTGGGACTGAAGAAATAATAAATTAATCAATTGCGGTTCGATACCAGACGTACGAATCCATATAAATGCTGCTAAAGGTGTTAGCGTCATTTATGTGAATTTGTATCTTGGCTCGCGGCCCGCGCATCATCCATGAAAAGAAAAGATCAGCGAGTGGGAATTTTTATCGACATCCAGAATCTCTATCACTCCGCAAAAAACCTGTACCGCGCCCGCGTCAATTATAAGGAGCTCATGAAGGAGCTCATCGCCGGACGCAATCTCGTGACCGCCTACGCCTACGTTGTGAAAAGTGAAACCGCCGAAGGCGAATCGGCGTTTTTTGACGCGCTCGAAAAAAGCGGGCTCGAACTCCGCAGCAAAGACCTGCAGATTTTCGCCGGCGGCCAGAAAAAAGCCGATTGGGATGTCGGCATGGCGGTGGATGCGATCCGCATGTGCGACCCGCTGGACGTGGTCATCCTGGTGACCGGCGACGGAGACTTCATCCCGCTGGTGGAATATCTCAGGATCGGAAAGGGGAAGACGGTGGAAGTCGCGGCCTTCGGACGGAGCGCATCCGGAAAAATACGGGAAGCGGCGGACCAATTCATCGATATCGAGAAGCTGCCGAAAGTGATCCTCAGAAGCAACGCGATCAGTAAAAGAATTAATCAATAAAAAATAAAACTATGGACTTGCAAAGAAAAAAGTTTGAAACAGAATTCGCTGGAAAAAAACTGAGTATGGAGGTCTCCAAGATCGCCGGCCAGGCTGACGCCGCTGTCTTCGGACGCTACGGCGACACCACCGTGCTCGCGACCGTCGTCATGGGCAAAAAAGACAAACCAGGCGATTACTTCCCGCTAATGGTGAACTATGAAGAGAAATTCTACGCCGTCGGCAAGATTCTCGGCAGCCGCTTCATGCGCCGCGAAGGAAAATCCTCCGACGACGCGGTATTGAGCGGACGCCTCATCGACCGCACCATCCGCCCGCTGTTCAATCAGGCCATGCGCCGCGAAGTCCAGGTAGTTGTCACCGTACTCACCTACGATCTGGAAAATGATCCGGATTTTGTCGGGCTTCTTGCCGCATCCACCGCGCTCGCGATCTCTCCGATTCCATGGGGCGGTCCGGTTGCCGGCACGAAAGTGACGCAGTTCAAAGATAATGACTCGCTGACCTTCAACGCGACCGCATCCGAACTTGCAAAAAATAAATTCAGATTCGACGCGTTCGTCTCCGGCACCAAGGAACGCCTGAACATGATCGAACTCGAAGGCGATGAAGCTCCTGAAAAGGAAGTCGTGTCCGCGTTCGAAAAAACCCAGCAGGAAATCAAGAAATTGGTGCTCTGGCAGGAATCCATTGTCAAAGAAATCGGCAAACCGAAAGCCGAGGTGTATCTCGCAACTCCGGACGAGAATCTGAAGAAGCAGATCGTCGCGTTTCTGGCAGGCAAGCTGGAAAAGGCGGTCTTCC
>CAYUKW010000092.1:0-2608 GCA_964445395.1 uncultured Candidatus Saccharibacteria bacterium | reverse complement strand
CATCCAGCGCGGTATCCAATTTTTCCTGCCGGACTTTCGCGAAATAGCCGGTCGCTTCGTGGCCGGTGAACGCGTTATAGACCGATCCGACGGATTCCAGTTCGGAAGTGATCGACAACGCGGTCGGGCGCTTTTTCGTGCCCTTGAAGCATAGGTGCTCCAAAAAATGCGACACGCCATTATTTTTTCGGTTCTCGTATTTGGAACCGGCTTCCACCAACACCAGAAACGTCGTCGCCAAGCTCGCCGGCTGCGGCACCATCACCACGCGCAATCCGTTCGGCAATACGTATCTTTTGAAATCCCGCATATATGGTTTATTTCAGTTTATTTTTTAAATATTCATTCAGTCCGCTGATGGCGATCCGTTCCTGCTGCATCGTGTCGCGGTCGCGGACAGTCACGGCGTTGTCTTCCAGCGAATCGAAGTCCACCGTCACGCAATACGGAGTGCCGATCTCGTCCTGCCGGCGGTACCGTTTGCCGATGCTTTGGGTCTCATCGTACTCGCAGACAAAATCCTTTGCCAGATCGGCGTACAGCTCCTTGGCCTTATCGGAAAGATTTTCTTTTTTGGAAAGCGGCAGCACCGCCACTTTGACCGGCGCGAGCCATTTCGGAAATTTCAGGACGACCCGGCTTTCAGTCTCGCCTTTTTCCGTTGTCGGGGCGGCTTCCTCGTGATAGGCCTCCAGCAGCGCAACCAATACTGAACGGTCCACGCCCCAGGTCGGTTCGATGACGTGCGGCAGGAACTTTTCTCCGGATTCCGGATCAGTATAGCGCAGATCTTCTCCGCTCTTCTCCATGTGATTCTTCAGATCAAAATCCGTGCGGTACGCGAGTCCGTACAATTCTTTTTTTCCGAACGGAAAATCGTATTCGATGTCGATAGTCCGCTTGGAATAATGCGCCCGCTCGCCGTCCGGAATATCTTCCTCATGCCATTTCTTCACGCCCAGATCTTTCAGCCAATTCCGCATTTCATTGAGCCAGTGATCGAAATATTTTTCCCATTCCGATTCACGGATGAAATACTCTATTTCCATCTGCTCGAATTCCCGGGTGCGGAAAATGAAATTGCCCGGCGTGATTTCATTCCGGAACGATTTCCCCACCTGCGCGATGCCGAACGGCAGGCGCTTCCGGGTCGTTTCAAGGACATTTTTAAAATCCACGAACATACCCTGCGCGGTTTCCGGACGGAAATACGCGACATTCGCCGCTTCTTCAGCTGCGCCGATGAACGTCTTGAACATCAAGTTGAATTGCTGCGGCTTTGTCAGTTCCCCGCCGCAATTCGGACAGACTTTGGAGTCAACCTGATCGGCTCGGAATCGGTTATGGCATTTCTTGCATTCAACCAACGGGTCGGAAAAATTGGAAATATGCCCGCTCGCTTCCCAGACCTTCGGATTCATGACCAGCGCTGAATCGATTCCCACGACATCGGTGCGCTGATGCACAAACCGCTTCCACCATTCCTGCTTGATATTATTTTTCAGTTCCACGCCCAATGGTCCGTAATCCCAGGAATTCGCCAGTCCCCCGTAAATTTCCGATCCAGGAAAAATAAATCCGCGCCGCTTGCACAGTGAGATAATTTTATCCATCAGATTTTCCGTATCGTTTTTCATATTGATTTAATATCTTACAGTATAAAGCTCAAACACGCCAATGACAAATAATAAAAAACATCCGCAGGCCATCAGATGGTTTTACTTTCCACTTTGCACTTTCAACTTTTGACTAATCCTACGGCTGCACTACTCCCTGCACGGTGATTGTCTTATCATCCGGCAATGCGGTTGTGATGCCAGTTGCAGTGTTGGTCAGTTCTTGCGAGGTAAAACCATCCGTCCCATGGATTGTCGTCGCGTTGATGAGCGGCATATACGTGCCGACTTGCGATACGGATGGCGTCGCTTCCACTTGAAACACCGCTTCCACCGGCCCGCCGACTACGCCCTGATTCGCCTGCAGTTTGTCCACCTGCCAAACGACTTCGTTCGTCGCCGCGGTATATACCGGAAGAGAACCGCTATTGCTTTTCGGATCGCCGACCATTTTCACGTTATTCCCCAGCACGCCCCGCACTTCGATGCCGGAAACATCGGATGCCATACTTTTCAGAATCCAATGAATCGTGAATTGCGTCGGCTGATTCGCTTTCGGCGGGAAAAGCCCGCTGTTCAAAAATCCGGAATCCGCATCGCGGAAATACGCCTTTGCGTCCACGCTCAAACTTCCGGAAACTTTCGTTTCCAGCCGGGACTTGCTCAAAAAGACCGCATTGTCAGTCGAGGGAGTCGGCGATGTGATTCCGGCGTTGAGAATCAAAGAATAGTTTTTGTCGCTGAACCGCGTGATCGGAAAATCATTTTTCACCTTTACCGAAAAATTGACTGCGCCGGCGCTGCCAGGAGCCAGCAGCGACAGACTGGAATTATTTGAAGAATTCCAGACCAGCGTATCATCGCCTTGCCGCGACATATTCTGTCCGTCGATGCTCGCGAGATCATACATCACGCCGGAAAGCTTGGCAGTGATCGCCACATCATGCAACGCGATGTTCGTGCCGTTCACGTAGCTCAATGTGTAGCTCAAC
>CAYUKW010000091.1:0-2709 GCA_964445395.1 uncultured Candidatus Saccharibacteria bacterium | reverse complement strand
GCGGAAAAAAGCCGCGCAGATCGAATCGCAGGTCATCGAACGCCAGCAGAAGGGGATTGTCCGCGATCCGCTGCTGGAAACCGCCTATCAGGACATTGAATCGCTCCGCGATTCCCTCCAGCAGACCCGGGAGAATCTTTTCAACGTCGGCGTCTATATGACCATCTACGCGGACACGCTGGAATCGCTCCATAAACTGGAGGGGAAAATAAATTCACTCCTGGAAAGCAGGCTCATTTATGTGAAGCCGGCGCTCTTTCAGCAATTAGAGGGATTCGAATCAACGCTTCCGATCGGCCAGGACAAGCTGATGGTCAACAGCCCGCTCAACTCCGGACCGCTTTCTTCCATTTTCCCGTTCACCTCCGCCGACCTTACTTCCGATGACGGCATCATGTACGGCATCAACCGCCATAACAATACATTGGTCATCTTTGACCGATTTTCACTGGAAAATGCGAATATGGTGATTTTCGCAAAGTCCGGCAGCGGTAAATCCTATGCCACCAAACTCGAAATCATCCGGCTGCTGATGCTCGGCACCGATGTTCTGGTGATCGACCCGGAAAATGAATATGAAAATCTGGCGTCGGCGGTCGGCGGAAGTTATTTCCGCATCTCGCTGGCATCCGACCACCACATCAATCCGTTTGAAATTCCGGTCATTCCGCCGGATGAATCTCCCGCCGACGTCTTGCGGTCCCATATCGTGAACCTGGCCGGCCTTCTCAAGATCATGCTCGGCAAAATCACGCCGGAAGAGGACGCGCTGCTTGATCGCGCGCTCAGCGAAACCTACGCATCCCACGACATCGTCGCGGGAAAGGATTTTTCCAATGCCGTGCCGCCGCTACTCGAAGATCTGCAGAAGATTCTGGAAAACATGGAAGGAGGCCGCGGCCTTGCCGATCGGCTGTATAAATACACGTCCGGAAGCTATGCCGGATTCACGAACCAGCAGACCAATATCGACATCAAAAACCGCCTGATTGTTTTTTCCATCCGCGACCTGGAAGAAGAGCTCCGTCCGATCGCGATGTATATCGTGCTGAACTTTATCTGGAGCCTGATCCGCGCCAACCTGAAAAAACGCGTGCTGGTCATCGATGAGGCCTGGGTGATCATGAAATATGAAGACGGAGCGACTTTTTTGTTCGGACTCGTCAAGCGTTGCCGGAAATATTTCATGGGCGTCACCACGATCACGCAGGACGTGGAAGATTTTTTGAAATCTCCCTACGGCCGGCCGATCATCACCAACTCATCGCTGCAGCTGCTGCTGAAACAAGCCCCGTCTTCATTGGACCTGGTTGCCAAAACATTCAACCTGACCGAGGGGGAGAAGAGCCTGCTCCTGGAGGCGAAAGTCGGGGAAGGACTTTTTTTCGCCGGACTCAACCACGTCGCCATTCAGATCATCCCTTCCTATCTGGAAGATAAGATCGTCACCACAAAACCGGAACAGATTCTGGAACAGAGGGGGTTATAAAAAGAATTATGAATAAGGAATTATGGATTTTAATTCATTATTCATAATTCATGCGCGCATCTATGGCTAACGAACCGACAAAAACCGAATCAGGCGCCGGCACTGAAGAGCCGAAAGAGGATACATCAAGCGTCACCGAAAGAATCGGCGCGCGGGTAAAAAATAAGGTGAGCAGCGGGTCAAAAACAGCCGGACCGAAAATCAGCATTGTTGAAATCATCGTGATCGGCCTGTTTCTCATCATCGGCGAAGTCGCCGATATCGCCGCGGATTTCAGCCTCGGCATCCCGTTAATCGGAGAAATTTCCCTTGTATTTTCCCGGGTATACGGCGGTATCCTCTCGTTATTTATCCTGCCGTATCTTATAATGAAGGGAGTCGGCATCCATTGGTATCTGGGGGGGTCGTTCCTGGGGGTCGTCATTCCGCTCGGCCGCACCGGAGCATTCATCGCTACGGTCATTGAAGATCATCTCCCGCCCACCGCGAAAAAAGCGGTACGCGTAGCGGAAAAAGCGACAAACCCCGTTCAAAAATAAAAATGAAAGACAGCTTCAAAAACAACGAGGTGGCATTCAAAATTCTTTTGAGTTTTTTACTTTCCACGTTTTACTTTCCGCTTTCAACTGTGTTCGCCCAAACCGATCCGGAATTTCTGGTTTCCTGGCGCGCATCGGATTATGTTCCGGCGGATTATCAGGGCAAGGCGCTTCCGAGCAAATCCAGCACTGTCGGAATCGGATTCGACGTGATTGACGGCAACCGGGCGGCCGATCTCTCAAAAAATAATATCAGCTGGTATCTTGGAAATAACCAGATTGATTCAGGGACGGGACTGAAAGAAATCACGATGAAAGTTGCCGATGAGCTGGATCAATCGGTCAGAATAACCGTTTCCGGCTATAAGAACGGAAATGATCTTGATTTCGGATTTGTGATTCCGGTTGCAAGCCCGAAAATAGTCGTTGATACGAAAACGCCGACTGTAACCGCTAATAATCAGCGCTACCTGCCGCTGCAGTCATATCTTTTTGAGGCGCGTCCGTTTTTCTTCAACATCAACCGGCTCAGCGATCTTACCTTCAAATGGCAGATAAATAATCAGCCGGTGGAAGGCGCCGCTGGAAATCCGGAATTTTTATCATTGAATCTGGAATCCCAGGGAGCTCCGAAAGAAAGTCAATTTACGGTTTCCGCATCCGCGGGCAATAACGCCAATC
>CAYUKW010000090.1:0-2729 GCA_964445395.1 uncultured Candidatus Saccharibacteria bacterium | reverse complement strand
CATTCTGAAGCGATTATTTACCTCACATAAATAATCAACAAATCAAAGCTATAAACGGCTCCCATATGAAATCAGGAACGCCGGTCCCATAAAAGAAAACCGAGCTTATTTCACGGCGTCTTTCAACCCTTTTCCTGCTTTGAACTTCGGCCGGATTGCCGCGGCGATTCTGATCTTCTCCCGGGTCTTCGGATTGATACCGTCGCGCGCAGCGACTTTCACTGATCGGAACGTTCCAAATCCGGTCACGGTCACTTCTTCACCGCGGGCAAGCGCCTTGGTGATCACCTCAAAAACAGCTTCCGTCGCCGCCTGGGCGGCTTTCTTGGTTTCCATTTTTGTCGCTTTCATCACCGCTTCTACGAGTCCTTCTTTTGTCATATTTTTATAGATTATTTTTAGCTTCGACCGTTATTTATTTAATACTTTGAAGTATACAAAATTATTCTCTAAAAAACAAAAACTTACCAAGCGAAGTTAATTTTATCTGACCATGAAAAGAAACAGCCGCTCCGTAGAGAAACTGCATATCTTCGCGTTTCTCATAGGAGCGGCTATTTCGGCAAGGGAAAACTAGCGAGCCACTTCCACGGCCCGCATTTCCCGGATGACGTTCACTTTGATCTCGCCCGGATATTTCATGTCAGTCTGGATCTTGTTCGCGATATTCCGCGCCATCTGGAGCGCGCCGAAGTCGTCGATCTTTTCCGGAACCACGAACACGCGGATCTCCCGGCCGGCAGAAAGCGCGTACGCGTTCTTCACACCATCAAAACTGGTCGCGATCTTTTCCAGATCCTCAAGACGCTTGATGTAATTCTCCACCGTGCCCCGGCGGGCGCCGGGACGGGCCGCGGACAGAATATCCGCCGCAGTCACGATATACGACTCCGGAGTGGAGTACGGATATTCATCATGGTGCGATTCCATCCCGCGGATGATCAGTTCATCGACGCCATATTTCTGCAGAATCTTCCGGCCAAGCTCGACGTGCGTCCCCTGCACTTCGTGGTCGATCGCCTTGCCGATATCATGCACGAGCGCGGCTTTTTTGGCGATATCCACATTGACTTTCAATTCCGCGGCGATCATTCCGGAAATATGCGCCATTTCAATCGAGTGCATCAATACGTTCTGGCCGAAGCTGGTGCGGAAATTCAGGCGCCCGATCAGCTGGATGATCTCTTTCGGAAAACCGACGACGCCGACTTCCAAAGCCGCATTCTCTCCGATTTCCGTCATGCGGCGGTTCAATTCCGATCTGGACTCTTCGACTTTCTCCTCGATCTTGGCCGGCTGGACGCGTCCGTCTTTCAGCAGTTTTTCCAATGTCATCCGGGCGATTTCGCGGCGAAGCGGATCATACGAAGAAAGAATGATGCTGTCCGGAGATTCGTCCATGAGCATTTCCACGCCCGTCAGGCGCTCCAGCGCGCGGATATTCCGGCCTTCGCGGCCGATGATTTTGCCTTTGAAATCCTCGCTCGGAAGCTGGAACACGCTCGTCGTCACATCGGACACGTGCGAACGCGCATAGCGCTGGATCGCGGTCGTGATGATCTCCATGCCGCGTTTTTCTATCTGTTCCCTCCGCTCGCCCTCCATCTTGCCCATCGCATGCGCAAGCTCGGAACGGTTCTCTTCGGACACTTTCTGCAGAATCTGCTTCTTCGCGTCTTCAACCGAAAGATTGGCGACCCGCTCCAATTCTCCCAGAATCTTTGACCGCAGCGTGTTCACTTCCACGCGTGAGCCTTCGATCTTTTTCGCCTCTTCTTCCAGCGTTGTTTTCTTGGACGTCACTTCGGAAAACTGCTTTTCTAGCGTTTCTTCCTTTTTCAATATCCGCTCTTCCAGCTTATCCAGCTGGACTTTGCGCGTTTTTTCCTCGCCTTTCACCTCCTCCAGCAGTTTTGAAGCCCGCTCTTTGGCATCCAAAACAATCTCCTTTGACTGAGATTCGGCGTCCTCCACCCACTTCTTGATTTTTTGCTCTACGGAACCTGCCTGCTTAGAAGCGACTGACTGACGAAACAAGTATCCCGCTGCCGCACCTAACACTAAAGCTACCCAAACCAATGGATTTGTTAACATAGATGTAGTTGTTGCCTAAATTTTTCATAGAGAACGATGAGTGCGCCGCAAGTATCTCCGCGCCGCAATTCATTGGTGAATTCATTAGGAACATTATTAATTACTGATAGTTTATACTATAATTTAATCATATCATTCCGTCAATGCGAAAGGTGAAAAACGCTTATGTCTAAAAAAATCATTCTCACAATCCTGGATGGCTGGGGCATCGGTCCGAAAAATGAAACCAATCCGATCCACACGCAGGGAACCCCCAACATCGATTATGTCAAAGAAAATTTTCTCATCGGCGCGCTGCAGGCGTCGGGTATTTCGGTCGGCTTGCCCTGGAATGAAGAGGGCAACAGCGAAGTCGGCCACCTGACCATCGGCGCCGGCAAAGTGCTCTACCAGCACTATCCCCGGATCACCCTCGCCATCCGCGACGGCAGTTTTGCAAAAAATAACGTTTTCCGGGATGCGTTCGCGCACGTGAAAAAAAATGGCGGCGCGCTGAATCTGGCGGGCCTGCTTTCCGAAGGAAATGTCCATGCGTCATTCGAGCATCTCGTCGCCCTTATCGCATTGGCGAAAGAAAATAATGTCCCGAAGATACAGCTGCATCTTTTCACCGACGGAAAAGATAGCGCCCCAAA
>CAYUKW010000089.1:0-2760 GCA_964445395.1 uncultured Candidatus Saccharibacteria bacterium | reverse complement strand
AGATGATTGTGGATTTCAGGCCAAGTGCCGTCAAGCAATATGCTCCAAGAATCACAAGCAGGATGGCTTTGATCATAATACCTCCATTGGGACGATCTGATATATAATTTACAATTTATATTGTCTATTGTCAATATCTGGGAAGTATGCTATACTATCTTTGGTAACTTAAATGATAGCTGGGATCCGCCGTCGCGAAAGCTCTGGCGGATAACAGAGGAAAGTCCGGACACCATCTTCGCTGTCAAAGGCGGAGATAAAAAGGTAGCGGCTAACAGCCGTCGACAGCAATGCAGAGGTGCGAGCAGTGACGCCCTGTTTTGAAAAGAGCAGGGGAGCCTGATCTCAACGTAATCGGCTTAATCCGACCATAGAGATAAAAAAGTCGGAGTGAAACGGCTAAATCCTTATCGGGTGCAAGGCCGCGTCCAGCTCCAGTTTTACTCAGAATATCCGACATATATACATCGTCTTATGACTGTAATGATTGAAATTCTTTAGTGATGTTGTGAGTAAAATTGGGGCTGGAAGTGCCGCACGAATCCCGCAGCAATGCGGGATCCAGATAAATTATCATTGCCGGCCGCTTCGAAAGATGCGGCCGGGACAGAATCCGGCTTATTGGTTACCGGTAAAAACCGCCTTTGGGCGGTTTTTACTTATGAAAAATCCCCGCTAAGCGGGGATAGGCTTTTTATCTTCGTCTAGTTCTGATAGAAAAATTCCATCCGCATTCTTGGTTCAGGCATTTCCAGAATTTATCATCCACGTTCTTCAGGCGGAGTTTGACTGACCAGCGGCTGCAGACCGGGCAACGGCTGGTCCGCGCGAAATAGGGGCACTTGTTATCCACGCAGCAGATCCAATTGAGCAGGATATAGTTTGCGATTTTCGGGAGCATAGTCACTGCGGAATGTTTGAGGGTGTTTTCGGAAAGGAATCCGTCGAAAACCCGTCGTGACATCTGTTCGCACTTCGGACAGGAAAGTGTTTTGGGAAAATCGCAGTCTGCCATAGTATCCCCAATTTTGGATTGCTCTTCATATCGTATATCGTTTTTATCAAAAAAAATAGGCCACCTTTTGAGGGTGGCCCGATCTCGCTAGCCGAAGAACGACCGGAGATCTTGCGCGAGGGTCAGGAACTGCCGGCGGATCCGGTACGCGCTCCGATTCTGTTCGAACGCGAAGTACAGCAGGATCAGCGCGAGGCAGCCGCAGCCGGCTCCGAGAAGGCGATGACCGGGTTGCGCGCCTCCCGCGAGTCCGAGCATGAGCAGTCCGAGCATGAACATCGGCATATCTATGCGCATTTCGCCTCCGTGAGTTCGTCGATGAGCTTCTTCAGCGAGCCGATTGTCGCGGCAAGCGCGAGGAGCGTTGAGATGAACGCAATCCATGCGTAAATCGCGCTTGCGCTTGAACCGACGACCAGCATGCCGATGAACTGCAGGTACGTTCCCGCGGCGATCAAGATGAAGCTTTCCAGCCAGGCGGGAACGGTGAGACTTTTCAGCCGGTTCATTTCGCCTCCGTTGCGATTTTGGAAAAAATGGGCCCCGGGAGAAGTGTGTCCTCCCGGGGCTTTCGGCGCCCTGTTGTCCGCGAAACTGTCTTGATCGTCGCGTGTGGCAGGGGTACTCGTCGCTGTGGTTTGTCTTTCTCTTTTCACCGCGGGTTTGGTTTGGCGGTGCCGTCGTAAGGACCGGGTGAGCGGATCTTGTGAATCCGCTGACTCGATCCTCAACCCAAGAAATCTGGGCCCCACGATTGATTGATCTAACAATCTTCCCTTTTGGGGTTTTCATCTATCGTGGGGCCATGTTCGGCGCTTTGTCAGCACTTTCGTGCCTCCTGTGGGCTTTTCTATGGCCGTTTCGCGCCGCTTCCCTGCTTTCCGTGGATGCCGGGAAGCGAGAGATAAGAAGGCAGTTGCCCGCTCATTTCTCGCTTCCCGGTTATGTAGGTATTAAGGAACTTAAATAATATAGCATACTATAGTATATATGTCAATACCTTTAGAAGTATATTTATTTTCTGCGCCTGGCTCCTTGATTCTTTGTTCATTTTACACTATAGTCTTAGCAGTTTCTTTTCCAGAGTGACGGGGAATCGCTCATGCGCTTAACCTGCGAGCAGCTCGATCCGGTGACGGTGTTTCTTGCCGGATACGATGTCGATGCCGATCCGGACTGGGAATTTTGCGCGGTATTCGAAGTTCTTGAATCCGAACAGACCGTCCGGCTTGTGAAGCAGCACCTGCGGGAATATGAAGATCCCAAAAAGTGCGAAGAGCGCATGAGCGACGCGCAAAAGGAAAAATTCAGCAGGATGCTGCCGAAATTTTACCGCTTTGCGATGGACTTTCTTCATTTCACGCCGTTCGACGACAGCCTGCCGGCGCAACCGGACCTTCTCTGAAAAAGCGAACTCCCGCGGATTACTGCGGGAGTTTTTTTACCCCGTCAAATAATTCCGTTTCACGGAATTAGACTAAAGGTCTATTTGACGGGGTGAATTTTATCTGACTTCGGAACTGTTTTCAAACGTATGATTTCGTTCAGGATCTTTTTGACCCGTTCGATGCTTTCCATATCGTAGATCGAGATCGGGGTGACGGTCACGTTCAATTTTTTCAATTTCGTGAGCTTATTTTTCAGTTCCCGCTGGTCGACGGCATCGCTCTTGCTGATGAACAGATATTCTTTCTTTTTCAGCAGCGCTTTATTGTAGGTGCCGAGCTCGGTGCGGATGGTCTTGT
>CAYUKW010000088.1:0-2768 GCA_964445395.1 uncultured Candidatus Saccharibacteria bacterium | reverse complement strand
CCGTGTCGCCGGTGAGCGAGCTCAGGCGATCGGCGAACGTCTTGCGGTGCGTCTTCGCCGCGGAGTAGAGCTTGTTCGACTCCACCTCCCGGGCGGTAACGACCGTGCGCGCCGCCTCGATCTTCTGAGACAGAACGTCGTCGGTCTTCTCGGTCACGACCGCCTGGAGCTTCGCGAGCTCCTTCTGGGCGGACGCGAGCTTGCCCTTGGCCTGGCCGGCGGCGTCGAACATCGGGATGTTCTCCTTCAGGAGCTTCATCAGTCCCTGGAAGGCCGTCTTCTGCTCGTTGTCGGTTTTCATGTGCGTGTACGCTCCTGCCCCGGAGGGCGACTGCTGACAGCATTGATGTTGTACAAGGTGCTACCCCACTTACTTTGGTAATACTACCATAAAAAAAGACCCCTGTCAATACCCTACTGCGGGTTTATTGATAGGGGTCTCTGAGTGGTTTCAGCTCTGCGGCATTTCAGTTTCCTGTAATACCAGAGCTTTCTGGAGATGTTCCGGCGCTGCGCTTTCCGGAACTTCTCTCGCGGTGATCGAGAAAATAGTTCCGCCCTCCGGATTGGTTTCCTGGAGTTCGATCTTCAGATAAATCTGCTTCGGGAATCCTTTTTCCTGCGGCACATCCATCTTGAGATAGAGCGGTTCGAATCCTTTCGGTTTATTTTGGGACACGAAGACAAGATTCAAGGCCTGCTGTTTCCGGTCGGGAGATTTTTCATACTCCTGAAGGGAAAAACCGAACGGCTGCCGCTCATTCATTCTGCCGGCGGCCATGCGCGGGAGAAAGCCATTTTGTTGGCCTCTCCAGAAATGGATTGTGATCCGGTCCGGATTTTTAACGGTCTGGCCGAATATCGCCGAAGCATAATAGAATCCTGATCCATCTGAAATATGCCTGATCGGTTCGCTGTTAAGCGGAACATGGGTTTTGTTATCAGATGTCACGGCCTTCATTGCGACGCCGAGCCATCTTCCGAACAGCGGAAGAAAGTTCAGTTTCGGTCCTTCACTCTCTTGCATCGTTCCTCCCTTGTATGCGATTGTCAATGTCGTACTGCTTGACATAAGATACAATAAAATATTTCCCATGTCAAATATTGCTCATCAGTTCATTTCTAAAGAACCGGCCGTCAGCTTTTCCGGCGAAAGCTGCGGCACTGCGGTCTCGGGCTCTTTAGTCGCCAGAGGCGACACCCAGCTGAAGAGCCCTCCGACAGCTTCTTTAGAAATGAACAGCCTCGCTTCCGGGAAGATGAATGGCGATTTCCGGCGCGGTGATTGATTTAGTCGAGTTGGCGGTATAAGATTGAATTAATTCAATCAAAATTATTCTCATGGAAAAAGCGCCGGGCCAGATGCCGAATAAGGAACCGAGCAAAGAAGAAAGAATCGATGCGATCCTGAAAAAAGGCGTTGCAGAGATATTGGTGCACGGAGATTATAATGCGAAAGGAGATTTCGTGTTGCGGCCGGATCTGGACGCAAAACTGGGCGCGTATATATTCGGGTTGTCCGATGTTTCCCATAAGATGGTTCGGGCCATTCCGAAAGGTTCCATGGTGGAAAAAGGCATGCACATCGATACCGGCGGCCGGCCGGAACTGACCATAGAAGATGATGGTACGGTTTTTTTCGACCATCATGGCGATACCAAAGGAGCGCCGACGTCCGCCGCGCAGATTGTCTATGAAACATTGGTAAAAACCGGGCATCTGAAAAAAGAAAAATGGCTGGGCGAACTCACCCGATTTTCCACGGAAATGGATAATCTGAGCTATCCCCTGGACGGGAAATTTCTCCAGCAGGATTGGTGGCGGACGCCGTACGGACTGTATAAGGTCCTGCCGTTTGATTTCATGGTCGATCTTTTCAAAAAGGGCCGCGATCCGCGGAAGCCGTTCACTATGAAAGAATCCGCTGAAACCAAAGTCGTGATAAAAGGAAAAGAGCAGAGTCTGAATGATGTCTGCAATAAAAATAAAGATATGCTGATTCTGACCGGCAAGAATATGGAAAAGGCGGTTCAGGATATGAAAGCGAAAGGGATCAGGACCGAAACTCCGGAATTGGGAAGCGTGGTGCTGAATAAGATAGAGGAACAAAAAGATTTTAAGACGGGAAAGACCAGGATCATGAACCGGATGCCGCACGGAAAAGAAGTGACCCGGGCATTCGGTCATACGTACGTTCTGTGGAACAGCGCGGAAAAAAGTTTTTTTGTCGGCGCGCGGGAAGGGGCGGATCTGACATCGGTGTATGCGCGGGTGGTGAAAGCGATTCCGGATGCGAAATTGATCCGGGGCGTGATGATCGTTTTCCCCCGCACTGTGCAGGAAAGGAATTTCGATCTGGACACCCTGCTGACGGCGCTGGAATTGAAATAGCGTTCTCCCCACTCTTTACTTTTTAAGATTCTTTGTTAGACTTTATACATAATAAATTATGTCCCATCTCACTGAAAAAGAGCTGCAATCGCTCAAAGAACAATTGGAAAAAGAAGCGGGAGAACTGGACGTGGAGGTTTCCCGGCATTCGAAAGCTCCGGATTTCGGCGATGATGTGGAAGGAGATATGGCCGAAGAAGCGGATGAGGCGGAAGAAACCGGCAACGATCTCGGTATCACGACTTCGCTGAAGGACCGGATCGCCGATATTGATAACGCCCTCGAGAAGATGACCCGCAATGAGTACGGGAAATGCGAGAACTGCGGAAAAGAGATTTCTCTGCAGGTATTGAAAATCGATCCCGAATCCCGGTTCT
>CAYUKW010000087.1:0-2776 GCA_964445395.1 uncultured Candidatus Saccharibacteria bacterium | reverse complement strand
AGCGCAACCCCTACCTGATGTTATACGTGTCATCGGGAACTGCCCTCTTTTTGGGGGAGGAAGGCGGGGATGACGTCAAATCAGCATGGCCCTCTGATGCCCTGGGCTACACACGTGCTACAATGGCCAATACAACGGGTTGCCAAGCCGTAAGGCGGAGCTAATCCTATCAAAAATGGCCTCAGTTCAGATTGAGGGCTGCAACTTGCCCTCATGAAGTCGGAATCGCTAGTAATCGCGGATCAGCTATGCCGCGGTGAATACGTTCTCGAGTCCTGTACTCACCGCCCGTCACTTCAGGGGAGCCGGGGATATCTAAAATCTCATTTCGGTGGGATAAAGGTAGATTCGGTGACATGGAAGAAGTCGTAACAAGGCACACGTCGCGGAAGCTGTGCGTGGATCAATTAAATAAAAATCTAATATTCATTTATTAGATATGTATCGATGACATACGAAAGTATGTAAAGGTGTTAGTCGTGGAGCCTTAAGTCACGATTCTTGTACTCCGTTCAATCGGGGCGCATGGAGGGGCAACTAGAAAGTTTTTATTCTTATCTTCACCCTGTTAAATCCTGCTGCGCAGGAGCGGCAAAGCCGCTATTTAACGGGGTAAACAAAAATTGGAAAATAATCCTTGGGCACTCTGCGTCAGACGACGGAGGGATATTTTTGTTTGATTATTAGGTGGAATGCTATATAATATGTCTAT
Source organism: uncultured Candidatus Saccharibacteria bacterium (assembly GCA_964445395.1). GTDB lineage: Bacteria > Patescibacteriota > Minisyncoccia > UBA6257 > 02-FULL-45-10c > REEB48. Next base: position 2,064 of record CAYUKW010000087.1, on the reverse strand, counting down.
GGCAAAAATCTTATTGGTGGAAGACGACATCTTCTTATCCTCGTTACTGGGCAATCGCCTGAAGAAGGAGGGATTTGAAGTGCTCAATGTGAAGTCCGGAAGCGAAGTAGTGAAAGCGCTGAAAAGTTTTGTGCCGGATTTGGTGCTTTTGGATCTCATTTTGCCGGGAAAGTCCGGCTTTGAAGTCATGGAAGACATCAAAGCCGATCCGCAGGCGCCGAAAGTTCCGGTGGTCATTATTTCCAACCTCGGGCAGGACACCGATCTGGCGCGCGGCAAGGAACTAGGCGCGGCGGATTATGTCATCAAAGCCAGGACGACGATTGATGACATGGTTAAGAAAGTGAAAGACTTTTTGGCGGCGCATAAATAAAAGGGAATTTGATATACTTATAGAGTATGAATGAAAAAGGCTTCACATTGCTTGAGCTGATCATCGTCATCGGCATCATCGCCATCTTGGGTACGGTGTCGGTTTTGGTTCTGAATCCGGCTCAGCTTTTCGCGCAAGCCCGCGATACGACGCGTATCGCCGATCTGAGCAATCTGAACAGTGCTTTAAGCCTTTATCTGACCGATGTGACTTCGACCAATTTCCAGGTGGGAGGTGATTTCACCTGTGGGACGAATTGGGGATCTTCAGAGATCGGAGGTACGCCGACCAAGTATGTCGCCGCGTCCGGAGCTGTGGCGCATTCGGGAGTTTTTGTGGTGAGCGGAACCGGATGGGTGGCGGTTAATCTCGGATTGACGACCGGCGGATCTCCTCTGTCAACGCTTCCGCGGGATCCCAGCAATACTGATACGTACAATTATCAGTATTCCTGCGATAACGGGAATAAGCTTTTTGAATTGGATGCGAAGCTGGAAAGCGCTAAGTTCACCACTGCTCCTACTGATAAAGCCGGGACTGACGGCGGCAACGGCGCGGCGGGCGTATATGAAATCGGCAATTCTTTGACTCTTTAATCCGAGGAGTTATTCACAGAGCTGAGTATGAGCGGAGGACGAGCGTGTGGTATACTGTATTTAAGATAAATTAATAAACTTCACCCCGTTAAATCCTGCGTCGCAGGAGCGGCAAAGCCGCTATTTAACTGGGGAACTATACATTATGGAAATAGTAAAAGGATCTGCAAAGGGTTTCACATTACTTGAGCTGATCATCGTCATCGGCATTATTGCGGTTTTAGGAACCGTGTCGGTGCTGGTTTTGAATCCGGCCCAGCTTTTCGCGCAAGCCCGCGATACGACCCGTATTTCTGATATGGCGACCGTAAGTAATGCGGTAAATCTCTATCTTACGAATGTATCCAGTCCGACCTTGCAGGGCGGCGCCGGTTTTACCTGCGGAACAAATTTTGGATCTTCGATAGCCGGTGCAACTAAATATTTTACTGCCGCATTGGCCGGTGGTCTGGCGCATGCCGGAGTTTTTGCGGTTGATGGAACTGGCTGGGTGGCCGTTCCCTTAAATGCGGTGACTGGCGGATCTCCTCTTGCCTCGCTTCCAAGGGATCCTACGAATGATACTACCTATAATTACCAGTACTCCTGCGATAACACGAATAAGCTCTATGAATTGGATGCCAAATTGGAAAGCACGAAATATACCAGTGGCGCAGGTGATAAAGTAAGCACTGATGGAGGCGATGCCGCAACCATCTACGAAGTCGGCAATTCCTTGGTTCTGTAATTAGGTTACACAATGGACACTGTCGCGCTTGCGATTATCGCTGTCGCATTTATTTTCCAGATAGCAATTCCCAAAACCCGTTTCTCCGTCCGGAGAATCGGGTTTTTGATTTTCATGGCCAGCATTTTTTTGGTGTTCGGTTTTGCGTTTTATAATTCCTACCGGCAGTATCATCTGTGGGAAAGCAACGCGTTTACGCAGGCGTTTCTGCCGCCGCATCAGAGCCTGAATTATTTCGTGTATTACGCCCGGTATCATTTTTTTGATCCGTATCTGTTTTCGCTCGGAATGGGAATTCTGTTTTTTGCCGGCGCGACGTATGTGAACAGAAAATACAAGGAACGATTTTTTGAGACCGTTGAGCCGTA
>CAYUKW010000086.1:0-2813 GCA_964445395.1 uncultured Candidatus Saccharibacteria bacterium | reverse complement strand
TTGACGAAGCATATATCAAAAAACATGTGCACGTCGGGCATATCCCGAAAGAACAATCCTGATGCGCAAAAATCATCCCCGGCTAGTGCCGGGGATTTAATTTATAAAAGTTCTTGAATATTTCCGCAACCAAAATAGGTCCGGTGCCGCCGGGAGTCGGAGTATAAAAAGCGACACGCGAACCCTCATCATCGGCATGTGAAGCGTCAAAATCGCCTTTTATCTTCCCCGCAATCAGATCATATCCGAAATCAATCACACCCGCGCCATACTTCAGCATCTCCGGCGAAATCAGACCGCCCTTCCCCGCTCCAGTAATTACAATATCGGCATTTTTCAATCCCGCAAGATCGCTTTTGCTATGAAATAATGAATAGGCGATGCCGGATTGATCGAGCCACGCCATAATCGGCATACCCACCAAAAATCCCCTGCCGACAACGGCTATTTTTTTATCTTTTATATCCCAACCCGCCGACCTCAAAACATCTTTTATCACTTCCACGGGAAGCGGCATCACCCGTTTCCGGCTCGCCAAAGTCATGGCGTCGATATCTTTTTCCGGATTGATCGCCGCAAGCGCCGCATCGCGGTCATAATGCGGCGGCAGCGGCAGCTGTACGATAATCCCACCGATTTCGGGATCAGCGCCGATCTTTCGGATCTCCTGCAGGAGATCATCCTGCAGAATGGATTCGTCGAACTGATACAGGCGGAATGGAATATCCAGCGCCTGCGCCATTTTTTCTTTTTGCCGCAAAAAACTCTTGGACTGCGCATTTTCTCCGACCAAAACCGCCGCAAGGATGGCAGCGGGCTTCGGCGAATGCCGAAGATTGGAAAGTATCTGCTCGGCTATTTTCTTGCCGTCAATTCTCATAAATACCACTCTACCGCAAACGCCGGAAATAAAAAACTCCCCGCGAGGGGGAGCTTCAAAGAAATTCCGTAAGGTGCTTTCGCATATTCATGCCATCCTGGGTGATCCGGAAATAAGCGGCATCGGAAAAAGGATCTATTGTCGTCGAATCAGTCGCAAGGATGCCCAGCGCCTCCAGCTTCCGGCACTGCGCCAGCACTTTCAAAGGCTGCTGGGTTGAAATCTTGGCAATGCGCAAGACATGGAACGTCAGCAGCGCGTACGCCAATTTGAGGGTATACCGGATATCCGTATCATGCCGGACTACTTCCCGCATATCTGCCACGCAACGCTCGGCAACGATGATCATCTGCGTGATCCCTGGTGACAATCTGCTATCCGGAACTATATCCCTAGATGATCATTTTTACAAGGCTGAGCACTTTCCCCGGATCATGCCGCACATACCCCTTTGACCGGATCAGATCGACGGCGAACGGCAGCCCCGCTGTTCCGATTTTTATATTTTCAACATCCGGTTCCACAAATTCCGCGCGCTCCTTGATATAGCCGCTCAGCCGGCGCGGAGAAGGTTTTTTATTGTTCAGCACGGCGAAATCCAGAACCCCTTCGCCGAGATGATGCGTCATGATCCTGACAAAGTCCGATGCCGCAAAGCCGTGCGTTTCACCGAATTTTGTCATGACGTTCACGAAATACGCCACTTTCGCATCGGTTTTTTTCAAGGCTTCGCGCATCCCGCTGACCAGCAGATTGGGAATGATGCTGGTGTACAGATCGCCCGGTCCGATGATGACCAGATCCGCGTCCATAATCGCCTGCCGCGCGTTCGGATTCAGTTTCGCCGCCGGCGCGAGCCAGGCGCGTGTGATCCGCAGATGCCCGTCATGCTTCGGAATATCCAGATTCGTTTCGCCTTTCACGATCTGTCCGTCTTCCAATTCGGCTATCAGCCTCGTTGATTGCAATGTCACCGGCACGACTTTTCCCCGGATGCGCACTATTTTCCCCGCCTCATGGATGGCTTTTTCAAAGTCGCCGGTGATGCGGTGCAGCGCGGTTATCAGAAGATTCCCGAAATTATGCCCGGTCAGGCCGGTGCCTTCTTCGAAGCGGTATGAAAAAAGATCGGCGAGCATCTTGTTGTCGGAAGAAGAAAGCGCGATCAAGGCGCGCCGAATATCGCCCGGCGGCAGCATGCCGAACTCTTCGCGCAGGATGCCGGTGGAACCCCCGTCATCCGCCATCGTCACGATAGCCGTAAGATCATCAAAATCATTCCGCAGGGCGTTCAATACCATGTAGACTCCGGTGCCTCCGCCGATCACGACGATCTTCTTTTTGCGACTGCCTGCCCGGCCGGGAGATTTTGACTTCGTTTTTTTATTTTTCATGCGCGGGTATTCATATAATAATACCTCCAAAGCGGAGAAAAAGTTATTTCCGAAAGCGCGCGACAAAACCGGTTAATAATGCTAAAATAACCGGATAATTCTATCGACCGGATACCATGCGTTTTATAATTCCAAAACTCGCCATCACGCCCCAGTATTTCCTCCGCAAATGCGGATACATTGAAATCCAGAATCCGCACAAAAATAACGAGATCAGCTACGCGCGAAGCCTGGACCCGGGACGATTTTATCCGCGGTTCCATGTCTATCTGGAACCGGATCAGTCCGGCACCGGCATCAGCATCCATATGGACGCGAAAAAACCGAGCTACGAAGGCACGTCCGCGCACAGCGGCGAATATGATGGTCCGCTGGTTCAGGGAGAAATTACGCGAATCCAAACCATTATGAAAACCCACGCATCAAAAAACGATTCAACGCTCGCGCCGCTCGGATTCAGAAAGCAAAAATCCTGGCTGCGGAAATTATTGGGATTATAAAAAAAAGAAACCCCGCGCTCGGGGGTTTTTAATTTAATG
>CAYUKW010000085.1:0-2838 GCA_964445395.1 uncultured Candidatus Saccharibacteria bacterium | reverse complement strand
GCCGATTTTGAGGATGGCATCGCCAAGCTTGCGGGAATACCGCGGGAAAGCGTGGTGGTGGTGCCGGCGATGTCGCATCATCGGTTCGTTCCGGAAGACGTGAAAGTGTACAGTCATGACGGGAAGATCATGAAGCTGAGCGATTATTATCCGCATCATTTTGCCTCCCTGATCGAATATGGCCGTTCGCATCAGGTGCTGCGTATCTGCGCATTTCCGGAATATCGCGACCAGCTGAGCCGGAATGCGGAAAAAATTAAGGATTATCTGCTCGCGTTCGCAAAATAATATGAACTACCGACCTACCATAGGACTGGAAGTCCATGCCGAATTAAAGACGGCGACGAAGATGTTTTGCGATTGTCCGAATGATCCGGATGAAAACCATCCGAACGCCAACACTTGTCCGGTCTGTCTGGGTCATCCGGGAGCGTTGCCGACTGTCAATAAAAAAGCGTTGGAATGCATGATGAAAATAGGCCTGGCCATCGATGGCGCCATCAATCCCATTTTTAAATTCGACCGGAAAAATTATTTTTATCCGGATCTTCCGAAGGGATATCAGATATCCCAATTTGATCTGCCCGTGGTGCAGGGCGGGGTATTGGATATTTCCGCGCGTTTGGGATCGCCGAAATTGGTAAAGATAAACCGCGTGCATCTTGAGGAGGATGCCGGCAAATTGATGCATTCGGATGATGGCAAATCGTCACTGGTTGATTTCAACCGAGGGGGCGTGCCGCTGATGGAATTGGTAAGCGAGCCGGATATGCACAGCGCCAAGGAGGCGGTGGCGTTCGCGAAGGAATTGCAGCTAATTTTGCGCTATGTCGGGATATCGGAAGCTGATCTGGATCGTGGCCAGATGCGCGCCGATGCGAATGTGTCCATCAGCGCGGACAATTCCCTTGGCACAAAGGTGGAGATCAAGAATCTGAATTCGTTCCGCTCGATTGAAGATGCGATCAATCATGAAATAAAGCGCCAGAGTGAGATATTGGATGCCGGCGAGAAAGTGAAGCAGGAAACGCGTGGCTGGGATGACGTGAAGCGGCATACGGTTTCGCAGCGCTCCAAAGAGGAGGCGCATGACTATCGTTATTTCCCGGACCCGGATCTGCCGCCGATGGACCAATCCGCGTTCGATCTGCCGGCGCTCCGATCGGACATTCCGGAATTGCCGAACGCGAAGCGCGCCCGATTCACGACGCAGCTTCGTCTTACGGCGGAACAGGCGAATATTCTGGTTGAAGACCGCGCGGAGTCTGCATATTTTGAAGAAGCGATTTCCGAGTGGGAGGGAGATCTGCAGAAGCCGCTGGATGACGCGAAGAAAGCGCTGCTTTTCAATTATCTCAATACCGATCTGAAAGGTCTGATGGGTGATGGCGGAACAGACTTTGCGGATCTTAAGATTACTCCTGAAGATCTCGCGGATTTGATGGATATGATTTCCAAGAATGAAATTTCCAGCCGCACGGCAAAAGATCTGCTTGCGCGGATGTTCGAATCCGGAGCTGATCCGAAAGAACTGGTGAAGCAGGAAGGACTCGGACAGCTTTCTGGCGAAGGCGATCTTCTGGAAACGGTGCGCGCAATTTTACGGGACAATCCGAAAGCCGTGGAAGATTACAAAAAAGGGAAAGGCAATGCGTTGCAATTCATGATCGGCAAGGCGATGGGCAGTCTGAAAGGCAGGGGAAACCCCGGTGTTTTACAGGAATTATTCAAAAAAGAGCTGGCATAAGTTGATATGGTTTGCAAAATAAACTACTCTGAAATGAGTGGTTTATTTTCGGGAAAGCCATGGATGAAAAATGGTTTTTCACCTTGCCGGACTTTGATAACGAGGAAAAATGGACTGAAGACAGGCCGATGGAGTGCGCGTCAAATGAGAGTTTTTCCGACGTCATCCTCCATACGCTTGGTTCTGCGCCTAATCACCTGTATCTCGGAATGGTTATCCGGAGACGCAGCCGTTCCGATCCCCGGATGATTGTTGATGAATATCGTCTTCCCCTGGGCCGCAAGCCGTTCATCTTGAAATGGTGGATTGACGGCGATGAAGACAGATTCGGGATAGCCGCAAAACTTCCGGATGGTTCCTGGCTGATCCGATTACCCGGACAGATTCCTTGCTGGATACTGACGTACGATGGAGAGAAGAGGCGGATGAAGTTTTTCGGTCTGGCGTTCAAAGTTGCCAAAAAAGGAGAGTTGAATTAAAACCCCCCGCTGCCGGGGGATTTTTATTGTTTATCAGCTATTTCTTTTTTCAGCTGAGCTTCGAATTGTTCCAGGAGCATCGTTCCGACCACTCCTTTTTTATAGTGGCGGACGTTGATGGCTTTTTGTTCTATTTCTTTATCGCCGACAACCACAACATACGGAATCTTTTGCATTTCCGCGGCGCGGATTTTTTTACCGAGCGTTTCGTTTTCTTCGGATATCTGAACGCGGAATCCGTTCAGCTTTTCTGCGATTGATTTCGCGTACTCATTATGTTTTTCCGAAACCGGAACGACGGCAACCTGCACCGGCGCCAGCCACAAGGGGAATGCGCCGCCGAAATGTTCGATGAGGATCGCCAAGAATCGTTCCGTGGATCCCAGGATGGCGCGGTGAATGACCACCGGCTGTTTCTTTCCGCCGTCCGCATCAGCGTATTCCAGATTGAACCGCTTCGGGAGATTCATGTCCAGCTGGATAGTGGAAAGCTGCCACTCGCGGCCGAGCACGTCTTTCAGGATGAAATCCAGTTTCGGTCCGTAAAATGCTGCTTCGCCGACGCCGATTTCATGTTTCCATCCGCGATTTGTGATGAGTTTTTCCAGCGCC
>CAYUKW010000084.1:0-2841 GCA_964445395.1 uncultured Candidatus Saccharibacteria bacterium | reverse complement strand
TCTTCAATCTGCGGAAAGAATTGCAGCACTTCATTGTCCGTCACAAATCCGCGGTTTCGTCCGCGCGTGATCAGTTCATCCAGATTATCCGCCAGCGCCTGCTGTTTCTTGCTCAGCTTCGGTTCTTTGCCGGTCTTATGCAGTACGGAAAAATTAGGCAAAATCGCGGACTTGCCGGTTTTCACCACCGCTTTTCCGTTTTTCATCTTCTTGCTCTGCTTTTTCGCGGGACGCTTCGCTTTCTTCGCCTTCCGCACGGGACGGCGGACCGGCTTTTTCACCTTCTTCATTTTTTTCGCCGGGCGCTTCGCTTTTTTCTTAGCCATATCACGCAATAAAATTCGACTAATTATAAAAAATTTTTACACAGACTGGATTTGATATGCCGATCGGTCGGATGCGAATACGTTGAATAAAAGTCGCAGATCCATTCCCTAGCATACGAAACAGTCGAAGTGTATATATTCTATACCGAAAACTACAATAATACAAACCAAACTGCGCCTATAAAGTCACACGTATCAGCTCTCCTGCAGCTCTTTGGAAAGCGCCGCGTATTCCACCATCGCTTTCTGCAATTTCTGCTCGTCGCCGGCGCGTTCCAATTCCCGGATCAGTTCGCCCTTGATCAGAAGTTTTTTCTTGTAATATTCAACCTTGAGCTGCCGCAATAAAAGTCCGATCTCTTTTTCCAGCTCCTGAGCTTCCATTTTCTGATTTTCAAATCCGAATTTCATGCTGATGGCATCCATGAGCTCTTTCATGTCATCGGTCTGATCGGAAGTAGCCTTGATGAATCTTTTATAGATTTCCGCATATTCTTCCGGAAAATACTGCACATGCTCGCGCAGCTCTTTCAGATCTTTTTTCAAATACAGCATGATTCCCATCAGCCGCGCGGTCCGGCCGGAAATATTTTCCGGCGCTCTCTTTTCAGCCGGATCTTTTTCAGCCGCCGAAGGCGCTGCCTCCCGCCCATCGTGAGATGCGCGAGGCTCGCCAAAGGCGGCAGCCACTTTCGGAAGCGCGGCCATTTCCTGCGACAGGACTTCTTCGCTGATTTTCGCGCGATATGAAAGCTCCTGCAGCCAATGCTCGCGATCGATCGGACTGGCCAGCGCACGGATTTTCCCGAGCACCAGACGGACCTGGTGCTTTTTCAGTTTCATATCCTCGGGAACATGCTTCATGTACTTATGAAAATAATATTCCATCGCCGGCATTGCCGCAGCGATAAGCTCCTTCAGATGTCCCGGCCTGGCTTTTGCCATGTCCGCGGGGTCTTTCAATTTTTCATCGTCAATCACCAGAAGCTTCACGGAAAAATCAGCGGCGCCCGCCAGATCGATCGCCCGCTCCGCCGCAGCCTGTCCGGCTTCATCGGAGTCAAAACTCAGAATAAGCTCATCGGCCAGCCGGGAAAGCAAAATCAGGTGATCGTTCGTCATCGCCGTGCCGGACGTCGCAACAATATTCCGGATGCCATCCTGCCACGCCATGATCAGATCCATTTGTCCTTCCACGACAACCGCCTTATGTTCTTTGCGGATTTCACCTTTTGTTTTATGGAAACCGTACAGAATTTTTGATTTCTGAAAAATCGGAGTTTCCGGACTGTTCACGTATTTGCCGATATTGGAACTGTCATTCCACGGCAGCACGCGCCCGGTGAACGCCACGACTTTCCCAACCTGATTGTGTATCGGAAACATCACCCGCGCGCGGAAACGATCCGCGTACGTCCCCCGTTCGGTTTTCAGCGCCAGCCCCGCTTTTTCGATGTCCAGAATATTGAATCCCGATTTTATCAGCTGTTTGGTCAGCGTGTCGGAACCGTCCGGCGCGACGCCGATTTCAAATTCTTGCACGGTTTCCTCTTGCAGTCCGCGCGACTGCAGATATTCCCGGATCTTCTGTTCCTGCGCGAGCGTGGACTTGAAAAACTCCTTCGCCGCCTCCATGACCCGGTACAGATTATTGGAAGACTGGAAATCCCGGTCGCCGGCAGTCCGCAGCTCCACGCCTGCTTTCTCCGCCAGAATCTTCAGCGCGTCATAGAATTCAATATTCTCATATTTCATCAGAAACGTGATGATATCGCCGCCTTCGTTGCACGTGCCGAAACAATGCCAGGTCTGGCGATCCGGCGAAACCATAAATGACGGCGTCTTCTCCTTGTGAAAAGGGCACGGCGCTTTGAAATTTTTCCCGGCGGGCTTCAATTCAAGATACTGTTTCAAAAAATCAACAATATCGATTTTGCTTTTTACAAGCTGGGCTGTATCGGAGGACATACACTAATAGTTTAAAGTAGAAAGTCAAAAGTGGAAAGTGTAAATAAACCTTCCCGCGCTTACATGCGGGATATTAATTTGCGAATAAAAAAACTGGCAACGCCAGTTTATTTCTTCTTTTTCATTTTCAGCCTATAAAATATGACCGCAAGCGGGCAGCCGGCCTTATCTGAAGCGCAATACCGATAGCCATACACTTTTTCATTGAATCCCTTGCAGTATTTATTCGCCAGATAAAAACAATGGGATAAGTTCATGCCATAAGCCTTCCCGATCCTTTTTAACCCGCGAAGCTGAAGCTTTCCCGGCTGAAGATTGACGATCATGCAGCTTGAAAGCATTTTTCCCGCGCGATCGAAAATCTTAAGCACCACATGCTCCCCCATCGGCGGTCTGGCTCCTACGAACTCATACGTATGAGTTGCGCCAAGCGCCACGCGGACAAGCTCTCCGCTGACTTTTTCCAGCGTCTTGGATGTATCCACAATCTTCTTCATCGCTTTCCCCTCTTTGATCTGAATGTCCTGGGCATACTGTAGCATCCTTG
>CAYUKW010000083.1:0-2853 GCA_964445395.1 uncultured Candidatus Saccharibacteria bacterium | reverse complement strand
CTCGGATCAAGCGCGTAGCTCTTTTCAAGCACGGCAACCGCATTTTTATAATCTCCTTTTTGGAAATATACATCGGCGACTTCAAAATAAATCTGCTGCTTGTTCGGCGACAGCTCAATCGCCCTCCCGAAAATCTGCAGCGCCTGGTCCTGCATCCCTACCCGTGAAAGCAATCCTCCGGCCATAATATACGAACGCGGATCCTGCGGATTCTCCAAAACCGAACTCTGATCTTCCGTGAGCGCGAGGCGGATCAATTTATCCTTGAAATCGGCGGACAGCGCCGGCGAACCGCCGGCAGTTATCGCAAACCGGGTGAGCTGTTCGCGGATCTCCTGCTTGCCCAGAAAATCATAGGACAACGCCTGCTGATAATCGGCAAGCGCGCCGACGGGATCGGAACCTTGAATCTCCAGGGCATTCAGTAAAGAAATATTCGTAAGAAGCGGACGGACATTGATAAAATACAGGATGCCGCCGAACACAATTAACAATCCGCCCATCGCGCCGATCGCCAGCGCTTCCTGATCGGCTGACAGATAAGAATCTTTCCTGGGCTTCTCCGGAACCGAAGATCCATTGGTAAAGACCGCATGCTCATATCCCAGCAACGCAAAGAATCCGATGTAGGTCGCGATATTGTCGAACACGAACAGATTCTGGAAAAAATACGCGAACAGAATCGCCACGATGAGAACGCTTTCCTCCAGCGAGGAAAATCCGTTCCTGAAATTTTTCCAGAGCATATACCCCACTGCCGCGAACATGGACAAGTACGACAAAAGACCGACCGCGCCGGCATTGATCAGCCAGTCAAAAATAATATCATGCGAGCGGTCGAACCACGGCTCCTGCTGCCACAGCTCCGCTTTGAAATATTTTGAAAAGACCACGACATAATTTTCCGGACCCCAGCCCAGGATAGGATGTTCCTTGAAACCCTCGAAACTCATACTCCAGATGGTAAAACGGGAAGAGATCGTGCGGTCGGAGAAAGACAATGAGGTAAGCCGGGAAAGCCGCGGGCTGTTCCGGATAAAATCACTGTCGCGCATCAGCCAGAGACCGGACGGGACGATGATGAGCAGCGCCAGAATGGCCGCTGCCGCTTTTTTCCTCACAACTGCCGCGCGATCCTCGGACGGGCTCAGAAAAATATACAACACTCCCGCCAATACTCCTCCGGCCAAAAGTCCGAGCGAAGGACCGCGGCTCGCGGTGAAATAAATGGACGCCAGCGTGAACAGCGCCATGAAGCCGTAAAAATATTTGGCAATCCGGTCTTTGGACTGGAGCCAGAGCAGCACAGAAAACGCAAGCGTGAAAATAAGATATGCCGCGAGATACGCCGGATTGCCGATGGTACCGTCGGTTCTTGTCGCTCCTCCCTGAATGGACGCGAGATAACCGGACCACTGGAGAAACACATAAATATTTTCAAATAATCCTGAAATCAGAAACAGCTGGAAGAACCATTTCCAATCCTGCTTTTTGAATACCGAACCGATCACCATGAAAAACGCCCAGAGATGCAGATACATCACTAATCCTTCCATGCGCTCGAAATTGGACCAGAAACTTTTCACCGGATTCACGCCGAAGATTGTCGCAATCACCACCGCCACAAGCCAGGCGCTCACCGCATACAGCAGCGCGGTTTTTTTCGGACGGTATTCTTTATGGAACAGCGCCAGCCATATCCACAACGCGAACGCCACTTCCACAATCGCCCGGAACACGAACGCTTTCCCGGTGATGTACGGGAAAAACAGCGACTGGGAAATATACAGCGGAATGAAAGGAATTATGAAAAGGCTCGCTTTTAAAATATTCTCTATGATTCGCCTGATTGAGGATGTATTCATATGCAATATCCTAAATGATACTCGGTCGCACATATAATGTCTAACGAATTCACCGACTCTTTAATACTCTTACGGGCGCCGGGGTGCGCTTAAGATTTCGGTGACCGCATCAATGACATCCCGCACATCGGCATCAGTCAGCTTCGGGGATAACGGAACAGAGACAGTCCGCTCGGAAATCCATTCGGCGTTCGGAAAATCGCCTTTTTTATATCCGAGTTCCTTCTGATAAAACGGGTGCAGGTGCAGCGCGATATAATGGACGCCGACGCCGATATTCCGCTTCGTCATTTCATCCAGAAATTGATCCCGGGTGATTCCGGCGCGGTCCACGTCAATCAGCAATGTATAGAGATGATATGCGTGGCGCGTATCCGGCTCCGGCGGTGCCGGCACAAAAACCGGCAGATCTTTAAATGCTGCAGTATAGGTATTCCAGATCTCTTCGCGCCGCTTCCAATAACGGTCTATCCGTCCGAGCTGATGAATTCCCATGGCGGCCTGAATATCCATCATATTATATTTATATCCGGAATCCACCACCTGATAATGCCGGTATCCCTCATCGCTGAACCGCTTCCAGGCATCCTTGCTCATGCCGTGCAATGCCAGTGTTTTGATTTTACCGGCGTATGCATCATTGTCAGTGATCGCCATACCGCCCTCTCCGGTCACTATATTTTTCGTCACGTAAAAACTGAAACAGCCGATATCGCCGAAGGTTCCGATTTTTTTGCCGTGATATTCGGCCTCGATTGCGTGGGCGCAATCCTCAATCACTTTCAGATTATGCTTTTTGGCGATCGCCATGATCGCATCCATATCGCATGGCCGGCCGGCGAAATGCACCGGAATGATGGCTTTTGTTTTTTTGGTGATTTTCTTTTCCACATCAGCCGGATCCATATTCATGGTCTCTTTCTCGCAATCCACAAAAACCGGAGTTCCGCCGGCATGCATCACCGCATTGGCAGTCGCGGCGAAGGTC
>CAYUKW010000082.1:0-2853 GCA_964445395.1 uncultured Candidatus Saccharibacteria bacterium | reverse complement strand
GCCGGCATCCCCGTCATCAGCGGACTGGCGCTCGGCATTGACGCGGAAGCGCATCGCGGCGCGCTGGATGCGGGTGGAAAAACCATCGCGGTGCTCGGAACGCCGCTTGATAATCTGTATCCGAAACAGCATGAACGGCTCGCGCAGGAAATTCTGAAAAATGACGGGGCGATCATATCTGAATTTCCTCTGGGTCATATCTATCATCCGTCCAACTTCCTCGCGCGCAACCGCATTGTCAGCGGACTCAGCCGGGGAATCCTTATCATAGAAGCGCCGGAACGATCCGGCTCGCTCGCCACCGCCAGATTCGCACTTGAGCAGAATCGCGACATTTTCGTCGTGCCGGGCAATATCAGCCTGACTAATTACAAAGGCTCCCACGCGCTCATCAAATCCGGAGCCATGCTGGTGACGCAGCCGGAAGATATTCTGGAGCATTATGATATGACCGCGGCGGAAAAAGGGAAAACCATCCGGGCGCTGGACGGCAAAGAACAGAAAATAATCGAAGCGATACAGCGCGGCGCGGCGACGACCGAACAGATTCTTCGGGTGACCGATTCTGAAATCAGCAAGTTGAACCAACTGCTCGCATTGCTTACGATAAAAGGTATAATAAAAGAACTGAACGGAAAATATTATTCAAAATAGAAATGCAACTCATCATCGTCGAATCGCCGACAAAAGCGAAAACAATTTCCAAATTCCTCGGAAAGGATTTTAAGATCGAATCTTCATTCGGGCATATCCGCGACCTTCCGAAAAGCAACAAGAAAGCCATCGACATAAAAGAGGGATTTGTCCCGCATTACGAGATTTCCAAAGGAAAGGAAAAAGTCGTCGCTGAAATCGAGGCCCTCGCAAAAAAAGCCGATATGGTCTTTCTTGCGACCGATCCTGACCGCGAAGGCGAAGCCATCGCCTGGCATATCAAGGAAACCTGCGGACTGAAACATCCGAAACGCATCGCGTTCCACGAAATCACCGAAAAGGCCATCCGCGAAGCGATCAGCCATCCCCGGGAAATCGACGAAAATCTGCGGAAAGCCCAGGAAGCGCGCCGGGTCTTGGACCGCCTCGTCGGCTATGACTTGAGCGGCCTGATCTGGAAAAAAGTCCGCTACGGACTGTCCGCCGGACGAGTGCAATCGCCGGCGCTGCGGATCATCATGGAAAAGGAACGCGAAATCCGCGCCTTTGTTCCGGAAAACTACTGGGTGCTGACAGGAACATTTGAAACCGGAAAGAAATCTGAAATACTATTGAGCTGCGAAAAAGAGCCGACTGACGAAGCGGAGACAAACCGCATTCTGGAAATCGGCCGCAGCAATCCGTGGCAGATAACGGAAATAAAACAGACCGAAACCACGCGCGCTCCCCGCGCGCCGTTCACAACGTCCACGCTCCAGCAGAGCGCCAGTTCCCGTCTCGGATATTCTCCTTCCCGCACCATGGGCATCGCCCAGAAACTCTATGAGCAGGGTCTCATCACGTACATGCGTACTGACAGCGTGACCATCAGCAAGGAAGCGATGCCTTTGATTCATGATGAAATACAAAAAATCTACGGCAAAGAATATCTGGAGCCGCGCGAGTATAAAACAAAAAGCAAAAGCGCCCAGGAAGCGCATGAAGCGATCCGGCCGACGCATTTCAGCAAGAAAACAGCCGGCGCAAGCGACGATCAGACGCGGCTCTATAGGCTTATCTGGGAACGGACAATCTCTTCCCAAATGGCCGATGCGAAGATACTGAAAACCAAAGTATCCGCCAATGTCGCGAAAGAAAAATCGATTCCGGATTTTTCCGTCATCGGCAGCATCACCGCGTTTCCGGGATGGCTGGCGGCGGACGAAGAAGCGCAGGGCGAAGAAGTCCAGATCCCTAAACTGGCCGAGGGCGAAGCATTGAAATTATTGAATCTGGACAGCCAAGCCAAGCAGACCGAACCGCCGGGCCGCTATACCGAGGCCGGGCTGGTGAAAGAATTGGAAAAACGCGAAATCGGACGCCCGAGCACCTACGCCTCCATCCTGAAGACGATCAACGACCGCGGCTATGTGACCAAAGAAGGCAAAACACTCCATCCCACCGACACCGGCGAAGTGGTCAGCGACTTCCTGGAAAAATATTTCGCGGAATATATCAGCGATTCATTCACCGCCGACATGGAAAACAAGCTGGACGCGATCGCCGAAGGAAAAGAAAGCTATAAAGAAATGCTGACGGATTTTTACGGACCATTTTCTAAAGACGTGAAAGCGAAAGACAAGATTGAAAAGCTCACCAATCTCGGCGATGCGGATCCGAGCATCAAATGTCCGGTCTGCGGAGGACCGATGGTTATCAAACTGTCCAAGACCGGCAAGTTTTTAAGCTGCGCGAACTTTCCAAAGTGCATGGGCGCCAGAAAAATGGATGGCTCCATTCTGGAGGGGCCGAAAGAGACCGGCGAAATGTGCCCGGAATGTAAAACGGGGAAGCTCATCGAGCGCGAAGGCCGCTTCGGCAAATTCATCTCGTGCAGCAACTGGCCGAAGTGCAAATTCATCAAGAAAAGCCCCGAACAAGAAGCCAAGGAAAAGACCGGCGTCACCTGCCCGAAATGTAAGGTAGGAGAAATCCTGGAGCGCCGCGGCAGATTCGGACTGTTCTATTCCTGCTCCCATTATCCGAAATGCGATTTTGCCATAAAAGCCAAACCGACCGGCAGAATTTGCGACCTCTGCGGATCGCTCATGATGGAAGGAACAAAGACCATCCCTGAACGCTGCTCCAACAAACTGTGCGCGAATCACAATCCGCAGAAACTCCAGAAGTAACACGCCATAAATGAAAATAATCACTTTA
>CAYUKW010000081.1:0-2904 GCA_964445395.1 uncultured Candidatus Saccharibacteria bacterium | reverse complement strand
ACCGCAATTCCAGCGCGGAGAATCCCGGATTTCGCGGATCCGGATACAGATATGCCGAATCGAATATATTCGGCAACGTTATCGCGGCCGAAGCAGCCGCTGAATCAAGACCATCCCTATCCTTGGCAACTATGGAAAATACATAAGAAACTCCGACTTCTTTCGGCTGAAAACTATACGATGAAGTCGCGGCGACTGTCGCCAGATTTACTAGAACCGGATTTGTGGACGTCGCGTATCTGATGACATAACTTACCGTAGACGTCGCGCCGGCGGAATCCTCCGATAGATTCCAGTTCAATGAAAGTTTGAGCGTGGTCGTACTGTAATTCGCGGACAGATTCAAAACTGTTCCCGGCGCATTCCGCGACTCGCCAAGATTGGCAAGATTTTGCGGATGCGGAGTTGCGCGCGCTTCAAAATCATTCAGATTATCATCCGTATCGCAGCCGTTTCCTAAAAACTCTCCACTACCGGCCGCGGAAACGCACAATGCATCCTGCAACGCCTTGCGCTCCAGACTTTTCCCGGCTGCCGGCATCGGCGCGGCGGAAGTTTCCGGCGATAATAATCCCGGACCGCTTCCATAGGCAAACTTGTCAACGATCCGGACGTCATTGAAATCGGCAATGGTCGTAGTTCCGCTCACTAAAAAAATAGTCGCGCCGTCGCTGCTATTCAGCGATCCGCTCGCCCAATACATATCGGCCTGCGGTAAGCCTGCCGAATCCGCGGCCGGATAGTTATCAATGCCAATAAGGAAAAATCCCCGGGATGGGATTTTATTGCCGCTGACGAAATTTTTCTTGATGATCTTATCGGTACTTGTCGCAGTGGCGCTCAGTATCTGCAATGACCACTGGGAAATATCGATATCGAGATAGCCCGTTCCATTCGGATTGTAAATCTCCACGAAATCTTTATTCGCTCCGGTACGATCCGGATACGCTTCGCTTATCAAAATATGGTCCGATGAAACCGCGGATTGGCTGCTCCACTCGCTTGGCGTAAGAAATCCGCCGGTCGTGTTGGAATTTTTCGGAGACAGTTTCGATTTCATGAAATCAGCGGAATTAGTATTGCTGTCAATTTCCGTTCTGCGGGAAATACTCTGATTCGCGATCGGATTTTCCGCAAACGGCTGCGATTCCACAAATGCGTTCGCCGCAGCTCCCCAGCCGACGCTGTCGATTATCGTTCCCGCATTTTCAGCGCCATAACGGATGGCTACTCCGTTATCATTTGCAAGCGTTTCGGAAGTTGTCACGTCCGGAGCGGACGCGAGAGCGCCATAATCGCTGTTCGCCCACAGATAATATCCCTTGGCAGGAATGAACGCATCCACTGTCCATGATTTAATTGAGGTATCAGTAGTGCCTGTTTTTGTGCGCTTTACCAGGCGATAACCATTCAGATTCACGCGCGTTAAATTCGGATTATAAAGTTCAATAAAATCATTGCTTGTCTTGCCGGTCCCGCCGGTGATCTGCACTTCGGAAATCAGAATTTTTGCCGGATTAGCGGAAGTTTCCACCGATGTAGTGGCAGCGCCGGAAACTGCCGGCGCCGGCAAAGTTCCGGCAGTCGCAACTCCCGGCTGGCTGTTCTCCTGTTTCGGAGTTCCATAAATTGTCATTCCTCCGATATTCGTCCCGCCGCCGGAATACGTATGCCAGGAAAAATCAGAGCTACGCTCCATTGTCTTCCGCGCAGCGGAATCACCCGCCGACCACTCCGGACTTGCGATGGCTTCATCCAGAAGATTGCAATCACCGTCGTACACGCGCAAACCCTCGTCCGCATTCGCCAGCGCGCCGGCATAGAGCGCGTCGGCTTTTATTCCCGGCACAGAATTATCATCAGTCCGCTCCAATAAAAGATACGCGCCATTCGCCATTTTCGTATTCTTGCCGAAAGCTATTTTAATCTGCTCTTCCCTATCCAGAACCTGCCAGCCGGAAATATCCAGTTCCCCTCCGGAAATATTCCGCAGCTCGAACCATTCGTCATTCGCGGAATTCTGAGTTCCCATCCACGCCATTTCATTGATGATCAATTTCTGATGCGCGGGGGCTTTATCAGTTGCGAATCTGCATACCTGCGCCGGTTTCTGCTCCGCAAGCATGACCGTTTGCGCTGCCGGATCATTATTGATTTCTGCCAGAGCGATATTTTTAAGCGCGCCCGCGGCGATATCTTCATTTTGTGTATCATTGGCAAAATCCTGGATGCTGATCAAATCTCCATTTGCCGGATCAACCTGAACCGCAGGAGCCTTCTGATTCGCGGCAGGAACTTTCGCGCCTCCCACATCAGCGGTCGCCGCAAGTTTTAATCCTTGATTTTGACTGGTGGAAAACGCGCCAGCCAACGAATCAATTGCGGACGCCAGATTCGCTTTTCCATTCATCGTATCTATCGCCGAAGCAGCGGTTCCGAGCAATGAATTCAAAACTTGAGCTACAAGAGTGGAAGTATTTTTTATTCCGCGTGCCGCCGCCGTAACCGCCGACTGCGTTGCCGCAAGCGCGCCACTATATGCGGTTTCTCCGACCGCCGCGATGCCGGTATTCACCGCAACCATGCCTGTCGCGGCAGTATCAACAACGGCGAAAGCGGCTGACTGCGCATAATATGCCGCATTCTGCGCCGGAGGAGTAAAACAGCCGGCATCATTCGTACCGGGGGTTTCAGCGGCGACAAGTTTTCTAAGCGCTCCGTCAGCATCAGAAACAATACGCGCAGAATTACTTGCAAGATATACGTCGCTGAAAGAATGTCCGAGCGGATCTGCCTGTATTGGCGGAATGACAATGTTGGCCGGGAGCGGTTGTTTGGCGGCTGGCGCCAGACTGCGCACCAGATTGATCACCTGATCGTTGTGAGAAGTAAGATACGCGCCAT
>CAYUKW010000080.1:0-2949 GCA_964445395.1 uncultured Candidatus Saccharibacteria bacterium | reverse complement strand
GCCGGATTCCTGTGCAAGCCGTTCAATCTGCATCTGCAGCTGATACTCCTGCCGGTCCAGCAATTCAGCACGATCACCTGCACGCTCAACGACATCATCGGAAATATCGACAACTTTCTGAATGATTTCCGGAATGGCAGCTGGTTGGCGTATCAGGAAACCTGGTTCCCGAGAAATAATTTCTATGGTGGAGCCATCATTGCGATGGATCAGGCCGCCAGCGGCGCCGCTGCTGCCGCGCAGGCCGCTGCCAGCGAAGCCGCCGCCGGCAATGGATTCCTGTCATTTGAAAAAGACGTTTATGTCGTGAAAGACGGCGGTCCGTACATAGATCAAAATGGCACGCTCGCGACGCCGGGTTATACCGGAATCCGTTACGCGAAAGAACGGAGAATAGTGACGCCGGGACAGGTCGCGGCGTACACCGCAGACTCGTTCATCGGTAGCAAGCTGTCCTACATCATCAGCTCCGACGATATGTCCGCGTATCTTACGGCGATACTCAACGCCTCCATCAACCAACTTACTATCCTCGGCATTGACGGCCTCAAGGGACTTGTCGGCAGAAATACTCCGAGCAATCTGGAAAAGATCAATGTGCAAAATCCGTGTGCCGGCCTTACGGGCGCCGGATTCAGCGCCTGCCTGTCGTCGGTCAATGCGGAAAATCGGACTTTCCAGAACACCCAGCAGGGAGTTGTTGCGGCGAGCACGGGATCATTGACAGTCCGGGTTCAAGTTGCCGATACGCTTAACCAGGCGATCACCCTGCAAAACAGGCTCGTCAACGACCTGACCCTGCTTGCGGCAAGTAAGCCGAGCCAATCAACCACCGATCAGCTTACTGCCGAACAGACGACATTGGCCGATCTTCAGAATAAATTCCAGGACAACCAGACTTTTGTCGACGGCATGCTCGCGCAGATACAACAGATCAATGCTTCCGGAACCACGACTCCTTCTACCGCGCTCACTCCGCAGGACTGGCTCAATTTAAGCACCAGCGGCGGGACTCAATTCGCTGACGATATAGGATCGGCGTCCGCGGCATTATCCGATGCGCAGAATAGCCTGCAGGCGATAACTGAAAATACCACTGCGCTGATTCCGGCGATTGAAGCGCAGCTGCCTCCGGGATCTTTCCCGACCCCGACAACACAGTAATATGAAAAAATATTTCACAAAACAGTACGCGAAACTTTCGGCGATTGCGATTGCAATCATGTCGCTCGGTTTTGTGATACCGATGCCGGCATATGCCGCAGGAGTGCCGTGGTATCTTAATTTCATTGGCCTTGGAGCGATCTTATCGACGCTGGACGCGATCGGCTACTTCATCGGATTTGTCGCCGGACTGTTCGTCTTCTTCGGCGGAACCCTGGTCAATTGGACGCTGGATATGAACTCGCAGGTGCTTACGAGCAACACAGTGCAAATCGGATGGGTGGTTTCCCGCGACATCGCGAATCTCGGATTCGTCCTTGCAATCATCCTCATCGCGTTCATCACAATCCTGCGGCTTAATTCCTATGATACGAAACAAATGCTCTGGAAACTGATCATCGCGACCCTGCTGATCAATTTCAGCCTGGTATTTGCGGGACTGTTCGTTGATTTTTCCGGAGTGCTCACGAATTTCTTCGTGAATAAAGCGACCAGCTATGATCAATCCCAACTGGGTCCGGGACTTGCCAATGCGTTCCAGACAAGCAAGATACTCCAGCAGACTGAAGACGAAAATAAGATTAAAACATTAGTTACCGGAATATGGCAGGATCCCAACGCGCATTTTCCATTTACCGCATCCATCTTTTTTGTGGCATTTTTCACGACGGTCGTGGCGATTTCGCTGATCAGCCTGTCGGCGATGCTCTTTATGCGCTACATCTGGCTCACGATGCTGTTGATTCTGATGCCGATTGCCTGGCTTTTCTGGGCATGGCCGGACCTGAGCGGCCAATGGTCAAAATGGTGGAGTGAATTCCTGCGCTGGTGCTTGTTCGCGCCCGCAATGTCCTTCTTCCTGTATCTGGCGCTGAGCATCGCGGAACATCCGGTCGCCCCCATTCAAGGCACTGACGCCATGGCGCTCACATTCGCGAATTTCGGACAAATGGCCGCACAGATGATTTCCGTATTGGGAATTCTTTATGGCGGCATGTACACCGCCAACAAAATGAGCATTGACGGGTCAGGCGCGGGAATGATGGTAGCGAATAAAGTGAAAGGTTACATGACCGGCGCGGGCGGATATGTCGGAGAACGGTACGGATTGGGCGGACTCAATCGGCTGAGCACTTCTTTCGGAAGCAAGCAGACGATCAATGAACGCTTGCGGGGAGCAACCGCAGCGCTCACGGGAGTTCCGCTGGTCGGAACCGCATTCCAATCCATCAACCAACAACTGAGAAAATCGGGAGAGGAAAACGTCGGCGACTGGATAAAACACTATGACGCGATGACTCCGGATGCACGGAAGAACGCTTTTCAAGGGCGCATTCTGAATCCCGATGAACGGGCCGGCGCAATGGCCTCCATGGCGAAAAACGGCCAGATGAGGGATATGCAAAGAATGCCGGACTTTGACCGCTACGCCCAGATGGCGATCAACAGAGGCGGGGAAGTTTCCAAAACGCTCATCAGTAAAGATGCGGAGTTGGCGAAATATAAAGTCAATCCCGACGATCCTCAATTCAGAGGAAAGCCGGATTCCGAAATAACAATCGCGAAGAAGGCGGAGGTTGCCAACGCATATGCGGGTCTGGCGCAGGACGCCGTCAAAGATGTTTCAGCGGAAGCATTGACTGCGAATGTGGAAAATCTGGCGAAAGTAAGGCCGGGCTTCCTTTCGGCATTCGGCGAATATAAAGACTACAAAGATAAAAATCTATTGGTCACAAAACTGGGAGAGCAAATTAAGAATCTCAGCGGCAATATAAAAATGCTGTC
>CAYUKW010000079.1:0-2951 GCA_964445395.1 uncultured Candidatus Saccharibacteria bacterium | reverse complement strand
GGCGACACCAAGCCCGTCGGGACTCCGGAGTTTCTGCAGCGAAAAGAGTCTTCGCTCTTGGGGAAAATTCTATGCGGATTTTATAGACTATCCGATCTACAGCTGATCAATTTCTTTTGCGATTGACGCGAAGGTGGCCATGAGCAGTTTTTGATGCGGCGGACTTATCCGCGTGAGGACGAATTCCTCCGCTTTTTTCCGTACGGCTCCGCTCGCCACGGGCGGCCGGATGCCGATGCGCAGGCGCCAGAATTTCTTGGTGCGCAGATATTTGATCGCGCTCTCGATTCCCCGGTGCCCGCCCGCCCCGCGCTCAAAGGACAGCTTATATTCGCCGATGGCGATGTCGGAATCATCGTGGATGACCAGGAGCTCTTCCGGCGTCGCTTTGAAATACTGCAGCGCATTTTTGATGGCGATGCCGGACTCATTCATATACGTCTGGGGCTTCACGAACAGTATATGGTGGTATTCGGAAAACTCGATTTTTTTCGCGGGCATCTTTTTTGCTTTCAGGTGCCCGATTTTATCGGCGAAGTAATCAACCGCCAAAAAACCGACATTGTGATAGGTATTTTCATATTCTTTTCCGGGATTTCCGAGTCCCACGATTATTTTATACTGCGGCTGCTGCGGGTTCATTAATAATAATTCTAACATAAGGAATTATGAATAAAGAATAGTGAATGAGGGACAATGAATGAAAGCCATTGTTTTTTCGATACAAAGAGTTAAAATATATCTATCATGAAAACGTTTCTTCTTGCGGTATGGGAAGTTCTGGAAGTGGTGCTGGTCGCCGTGGCGACGGTATTTTTGATCCGCTCATTCCTGGTGCAGCCGTTTCTGGTGAGCGGCGCCAGCATGGAACCGAATTTCAGCACCGGCAACTATCTGCTTATCGATGAAGTCGCCTATCGGTTCCGGGAGCCGCAGCGCGGAGAAGTGATCGTCTTCAAGTACCCGCAAAATCCTTCGATCTATTACATCAAGCGCATCGTCGGATTGCCGGGTGAAACCGTCAAGGTTGAAAAGGGAACGGTGGGCATTGTCAAAAGCGACGGGACGGAGCAGGTGTTGCCGGAAAAGTATCTGCCGCCCGGCACGCTGACGTCCGGAACCGTTACGAGAACGCTGGGTCCGACGGAATATTTCATGCTGGGCGATAACCGGAATTACAGTTTTGATTCCCGGGGCTGGGGACCTATGGATAAAAAATACATCGTCGGTCTGGTCCGTCTGCGTCTTTTGCCGATCAATCAGGCGCAGGCGTTCACGTATTGAAATAATAAATCGATGGGCGTGTATGTTGCGGATGTATTTTCTATGGTAGAGTCAGGTATCAAATAGTAATCGTCGCAAGTCATAAATCATGGACAAGATAAAAATGCAGAATTTGCAGTCGCCGAAAGGGATGCACGATATTTTACCCCAGGATCAGGTCTGGTGGGACAAGGTGCGCAAAGAATTGCAGTATGTTTCCGAATATTATTATTTCCGCCGCATTGAAACCAGCGTGTTGGAACGGGCGGAAGTATTTGAGAAAACGCTCGGTGAAACCACGGATGTCGTGGAAAAGCAGATGTTCGTCTATAAAAGCGGATCCGGAGACCGGCTTGCGATGCGGCCGGAAGCCACGGCGTCCATTGTCCGCGCGTATCTCCAGCACGGCCTGAGCCATCTCGGCCAGCCGCTCAAGCTTTTTTATATCGGTCCCATGTTCCGCAAGGAGCAGCCGCAGGCCGGACGCTACCGGCAATTCCATCAGGCCGGATTTGAGATCCTCGGCGGCGATGATGAGCCGGTCTATGACGCGCAGATCATCCTGGCGATGTATCGTTTTCTGGAGCGCTTGAAGATAAAGAATATCGTCATCAAAGTGAACAGCATCGGCTGCCGCATCTGCCGGCCGAATTACCGGAAGAAACTCATCGAGTATTATAAGAATCCGGCGTTCAAACTGTGCCACGACTGCAAGCGCCGGCTCCGCGAAAATCCGCTCCGCCTGCTGGATTGCAAGAATGAATCATGCCAGGAATACAAAGTGAACGCGCCGATCTCCCTGGACAGCCTGTGCGTGTATTGCAGCAAGCATCTGAAAAATACCCTGGAATTTCTGGATGAGCTGAAACTGGCGTATCAGGTTGATCATCAGCTGGTCCGCGGCCTGGATTATTACAGCCGCACGGTATTCGAGTTTTTCACGGAATCGGTTGCCGAAGACGGACAGAAATTCGATTTCGCGCTCGGCGGCGGCGGACGCTATGATTATCTGGTGGAAATGCTGGGGGGGCGTCCGGCCGGCGCGGTCGGCGGCGCGTTGGGTCTGGAACGCGTCATTGAAGTCATGAAATCGCTCAAGGTGAATGTCACTTCGAAACCGAAAACAACGGTGTTTTTCGTCCACATCGGAGAGCTTGCCAAGAAAAAAAGTCTGGCGCTGATAGAATCGCTGCGCGAAGAAGGCATCCCGATGATCGAATCGCTCGGGAAAGATTCGCTCGCAGCGCAGCTGCGTTCGGCGAACAAGGAGGGTTCGGAGCTCGCGCTTATCTACGGACAGAAGGAAGCGTTTGAAGAGTCCATCATCATCCGCGATCTCCGCAATAGCGTCCAGGAAACCGTGCCGCTGAAAAAGGTGGTCAATGAGATCAGAAAAAGACTTAAATAATTCCGGCCGATGGACTGCGTTTTCTGTAAAATAGCGAAAAAAGAAATCAAAGCGTCGATTTTGTATGAAGACGCCCGCGTCATGGCGTTTGAAGACAGCAAGCCGTCGGCGCCGGTGCATTATTTGATAATCCCCAAAGAGCATATCCAATCCATCGCGCATCTGGAAGGAAACCATCGGGATGTGCTGGCGGAAATGATCTATACCGCGAAAGCGATGGCCGAGAAACTTCATTTGAAAGGTTATAAATTGGTATTCAATGTCGGACGCGAGGGAGGGC
>CAYUKW010000078.1:0-2954 GCA_964445395.1 uncultured Candidatus Saccharibacteria bacterium | reverse complement strand
CAAAGTCCGGCTACTCCTGCGGTAGCCGGCTTTTGCGCCTCGCGCTGCCGAATCGCCTCCGGCGATACCGAGCTCGGCAGCGCTCCGGAGCTTCTCAAGAAGATAATCCTCGCTTTGAGAAAGAAAAAGGCGCCCCCTATGTCATCCTGAGCTTCGCGAAGGATCTAATCTTCTGTCATTGCGATTTTCGGGAAGCAATCTATCGCAGTCAATTTTTTGACACAATAAATTTTATAGTCTATTCTAGATTCAGAACCTATAAATGAGATGACAGTAATGGGTAAAAAGCGGGAAATTATTCTGGTGCCGTTCGGCCCGACACGGTCAATTCCGCCTGGCTATGATCACTGCTTTGCCTGCGATGGAAGCGGAAAATCTTCGATGGATTGGAGAAAGAAATGTAAGCCGTGCCGGGGCAAGGGATATCACAATCACGACGATATGATGATATACCACAAAGATTGCACGGAAGAATCTTGCATGGGCGATAAATATGGCTGTGGCGTGAAATGGGTTGATAGGATGAAGAGGGAAGAAGTAGAGTATCTTAAAAAATGTTCGCCTGAGAAACGAAAAGAGTTTGAGGAATATAAAAAAATGTCAGACAGCGAAAAGCTTAAATCTCTTTCGAAAAGGCTTACGCGCCTTAAAAATAAGAAAGGTTGATAACCCGCCGACTGACACAACAATGGCCGCCAAGCTTTACAGCAAGGCGGCCTTTTTTTATTTTTATATATTAAAAATTCCAATACAACTACACTGTTTATTTTTTTGTAAAGGAGATATGATAAAAATATGAGATTAAGTAAATTTGAATCAGCGGGTCAAAAGCCCCTTGGGGAAGGGAGTGAGAAAAGAAGCTTCATTAATCCAGAAGATGAAAGAAAAAATATTTCTGAAAAGAAAGGGGGTGAGGAGAAAGACACCCCTCGTCAATTGAAAGGGAGATATTATCTTACAAAGATAGCGCATTTGCTTCTCCCTCAAAACATACCCGATATATCTCAGGTCAGAGAATCGGCTGAGGGAAAACAGACTATCGATACAGAGCGTATTTCTCATACGCAAGGACATGCGCTTTTGCAAGAACTGCGTCAGCTCGATAAAGATGAGGAGCCGGCAAGAAAACAAATCATAGAGGAGATGGGGAAAGAAATGACTGATATAACCTTAAAAATCGCAGATATCGGTCTCGGTTTCAATATTGATGAGAATGTTGGCAATTACACAAAAGACGAAAAGGGGAATGTGTATTATCTTGAAACATTCAAACCATGGCAGGTAGATACTGTAAATCCAAAAGAACTAGAGACATTATTTAGCGAAGAAGAACTAAGAAAGGCTATTAAGGGTATTTCTAATCAAGAAATGCAGGAAAAGTGTACGCAATACCTAGACAGGCTTTTAGTTCTTTTAGGGGAAGAGCAACAGGAACTACAAAAACATCCCGAGACCAATTTAATGGATTCTGGTCCGCATATCAAAGAACTTGAGGCGATACTTGCCCCATTTATGATGGGCGATATCCTCGCAACCCTACGCGCCGTCAAAACCGAGAAAGAAGCTCTGGATAATACAGAAAGAAAGTCTGCCAAGCAAGCGCTTAATCTTATCTTCTCCCGGTTAAAAAATCTGAAAGAAGAAACAAATATTACAGATAAAGAATATGATAAATTATATGAAAAATATAAGACCCTTTCTCGTGCCGTGGGAATGATAAACGGCGGGGCGATTGATCATAATCGATGAACACTGCCCCTATTTGTTATAAATAAAAAACCGCCGAAAGGCGGTTTTTATTTTGATCATGGTTTCCAGCTGAAATATCGGGGTCCGATGGTCATATGATGGTGCCAGGCGGACGGCAGGAAATGCATGACCGTCACGGCGAGCAAGGCGTGCGCGGCGACCAGGACATACAAATTCCGGGTGCGCTGGAAAAAATACACGCACAGCGTGCCGCCGATGAACGTCACCGGGACCAGCACGGGATTCGGGATATGCACGAGCGCGAAAAGCGTTCCGATACCCAGCGTGATTTTCCACGGCGCGCGGACGCGTTCCTGCGCGCGCGGGACAAAATAGCCGAGCACCAGCAGCTGCTGCCAGAACGCATTCGCCAGATAGCCGGGCATGAATGAGTTCCAGCATCGCGCGTACGCTTTCGGATTCTCTATAATGTTCGGAGTTGCAAGCTCTCCGAGATGGATGATGCTCAGCCAGCAGAGGAACAGAATGAATCCCAGGAAAAGATAATCGCCGCCGGTTCCCGCGGGATGGAAAAGATTTCTGACGCTGTGCCGATTGCGGAACCAATAGCGCAGAATGAATAAAAATGCGGAAAGCCCGAACCCGTACGACAGGAAGGGGAAATCCCGTGAAAGCCAGATCGCCGCTTCAGCCAGCAGAAACGTCAGGCCGATTTCCCGGAGCGGATCCATGCGCGAACCTTTCAATGATGCTTTTTCCAGCCTAGCAACGACCTGCGCCGAATACAAGGCGCTCCAGACGCGCCTTTTTCATCCACACAATAACCCTATTGACATAAAACTGACATTTCGTATATACTATTGTGTATTACGCGTCGAACAGTAATATTATAAAATTTAAATAATAAAATAATAATTAATATTCATTAAATCGTTATGGCAGAAAAAGCAAAATTTGAGCGCAAAAAGCTCCATGTAAACGTCGGTACTATTGGACACGTTGACCACGGCAAAACTACGTTGACCGCGGCGATTACGCACGTCGCTTTCCTGAAAGGCTGGGCATCCAAAGAAGAGGGTATCGACCAGATCGATAACGCTCCTGAAGAAAAAGCCCGCGGCATCACGATCGCACTGCATCACTCTGAATATGAATCCGAGAAGCGCCACTACGCGCACGTGGACGCCCCTGGCCACGCGGACTACATCAAGAACATGATCACCGGAGCCGCCCAGATGGACGGC
>CAYUKW010000077.1:0-3066 GCA_964445395.1 uncultured Candidatus Saccharibacteria bacterium | reverse complement strand
GAGATCCGATCATCCGCGAGACCGCATGCTTTTCCATATATTCGGACATGTCGATGCGGATCAGGGCTTTTTCATCGTTGAACATGAATTCCGCAAGAGCTTTTGCAAGTTCGGTCTTGCCGACGCCGGTCGGACCGAGAAACATGAAGGAACCCAGCGGACGATTTTCATCCGAAAGTCCCGCCCTGGCCCGTCGCAACGCGCTCGCGACCGCGGTGATGCCTTCGTCCTGGCCGATCACGCGTCCGGAAAGCACTTCGTCTATTTTTATCAGCTTATCGCTTTCGGTTTCCAGCATCTTGCTGACCGGAATGCCGGTCCAGCGTGAAACCACGGATGCGATATCCTCCTCATCCACGCTTTCCTTCAAAAACGTGTCATGCGCTGACGATTTTTTATCGGCTTTGAAATATTTTTTCTCAAAACTCTTGAAATCCTTTTCCGCGAGCGGCAGCTGGCCGTAATGGATCTGCGCGACGCGCTCCAGATTCCCCTCGCGTTCCGCGACTTCGGCTTCACGCTTCAGATCCTCGATTTTTTTGCGGAGATTGTGCAGATTTTCAAACGCCAATTTTTCCGCATGCCACTGCGCGGACAGATCGTCGTTCTTTTCCTTCAGTTTCGCGATTTCCGCATTCACTTCCTTCAGCCGTTTCTTGCTTTCCGGATTTTCCTCCTTCGCGATGGCGGTCTTTTCGATTTCCAGACGCGTGATCGCATGGCGCATCTTGTCGATTTCTCCCGGCAGACTCTCGGTTTCCAGGCGCCGGGCCGCCGCAGCTTCATCCATCAGATCAACGGCTTTATCAGGAAGAAAACGGTCGGAAATATACCGCGCGGACAGATTCACCGCGGCGATAAGCGCCTCATCGCTGATGCGCAGTCCGTGATGGATCTCGTATTTTTCCTTCAAGCCGCGCAGAATTGCCACGCTGTCTTCCAGCGTCGGCTCTTCCACGTGAATCGGCTGGAAGCGACGTTCCAACGCGGAATCTTTTTCAATATGCTTCTGGAATTCTTTCAGCGTGGTCGCGCCGATCGCGTGCAGTTCGCCGCGGGCAAGCGCCGGTTTCAGCAGATTGGACGCGTCAATCGCTCCTTCAGCCGCGCCTGCGCCGACAATCATATGTATTTCATCAATAAAAAGAATCAACCGTCCCGCGGAATTCTGGATCTCCTTCATGAACGCTTTCAGGCGGTCTTCAAATTCGCCGCGGAATTTCGTCCCGGCGATCAGCGAACCGATATCCAGCATGATGATCTCTTTTCCTTTCAGCGGCTCCGGCACTTCGCCGGCGACAATCCGCTGCGCGAGCCCCTCCACGATCGCAGTCTTTCCAACGCCCGGTTCGCCGATGAGAATCGGATTATTTTTCGTCCTGCGGGAAAGCACCTGGATCACCCGGCGCAATTCCTCATCACGGCCGATGACCGGATCCAATTTCCCCTCCTTGGCGCGGTTTGTGAGATTGATGGCGTATTTATCCAGCACCTGGAATTTGCTTTCCGGCGTCTCGTCGGTGACATGCGTGGATCCGCGGAGCTGGGCAAGCACGCGAAGCGCGGCATCGCGCTTGAATCCGGAACGTTCCAGCAGGATCTGCGCGGAAGACGCGGTTTCGGCGATTGCGAACAGCAGATGCTCGCAGGAAATATATTCATCTTTCTGCGCCTGGGAAATTTTCGCCGCTTTTTCCAGCACATGCATCAGCTCCTGCGACAGATACAATTGCCCGATGGCTGCGGACGTGAACACTTTCGGAAGCTTTTTGATATCCTCTTCAATTGCATGATCCAGCGCATCCAGATCAACTCCGGTGCGGGTCAGGAGCGGCTGGACTAATGACTGGCTGTCGGAAATCAGGGCGGACAAAAGATGGAGCGCCTTGAATTCGCCGTGGCTCCGCTGGGACGCCATATCCTGCGCGTTCTGCAGCGCCTCCTGCGCCTTGATCGTGAATTTATTGAAGTTTTTATTCATCATATTTATAGTTTTATTTTATCATATCCCAGCGTTTAGCACTCTGTCAATGAGAGTGCCAGAATAAAAAACCGCTCATGTGAGCGGTTCAGTTTCTTATCAGGAGCCGATAATAGAAATAATCGAAAACCACTGCCATGGAAAAAGAAAGGGGGATATGCGATCTGGCCCAGGGTTCATAAATAAGAAGCCCGCATATCAGGACCAGCGATCTCAGGAAAACCAGCAGCGGATGCAGCATGTCGCACTCAAGCCGCGGCGCCAGAATATAATTTATGAACAGATTGACCGCTCCTGCCACAAGGCAAATGACTACAAAAAGCAGGAGGTGTTCCATTCATATTTCCGATTCAATCTGCTGAAATTAATGATACCAGGAATCCGGATATTTATAAATAAAAACCGCCCATACGGGGCGGTTTTTATTTTTTCCTATAAACTATTCACATCCGCATTCGTGCTCTGGACATCCTGCGTATGATCGGCGACGTTGATGCTGTTCAAGTCACTGTTGATCGACGCGGTCTTATCATTGCCGCTTGTTGAAGATCCCGGAGCGACGGCCGAACTGGACCACCACATCCACAGCGCGACCGCAAGAATCAGGACCACGAGAGCCCCCAGCCACATTTTTGAATTTTTATTTTCCATAATTATATAATTTGATTATTTATAAGCTTATTGGTTAGTCGTAGTGGCAGTTGATTCTTCGTCATCAACACGCGGAATATCGGAAAGCGATGCCGCAGCTTTGGCAACCGCCTGCTTCGCCGCCTGCACGAGATCGCGGACCGCTTTCAGATCATCATTCAACTTATTACGCGTCTGGGCGACTGCCGACTTCAGCGCAGTCGGATCTGTCGTGCTCGCCACTGTGATCGGATACGTCTTCGCTACCTGGAGCGTGACTGCCGCCTGCGCCGCTGTAATCGCCGTCTTCGCCGCTGCGATCGCTGCGGTCGTCGTGGCAACATCCTTGCCGGCGAGGGCCGCCTTGTCGGAGCGCGAGCTTATCTTGACGAGCAGATCATTCATTCGGGTCAGCGCATCGGTCCACTGCGCGGTCGTCTTCTGATTGATATCAT
>CAYUKW010000076.1:0-3099 GCA_964445395.1 uncultured Candidatus Saccharibacteria bacterium | reverse complement strand
AGCATGATCTCCGAAACCGTGATCGCGTACGGATCCGCTGTCCGGCGCCACGCAAAATCCCGCTTTTTCAAGCGGTAATATCTCCCTATTTCTTTTCTGAATTCTTTGTGTGTCATAAATAAAATTCGCCCGGAATACCGGGCGAGAATTGCTTATCCCTCAGATGCGGCGCGGGGACTGAATGATGCAATATAGGTATAACCCTCCTTCACAAAACGGTCATAATCAGCCAGAGTCGGCATGACGAGCAGCAGCGGATTTTCTTTTTCTTCCAGTATCGGCACGTCCTCCTCATCAAGCGGGACAAAACGGAAGCGAATCACGGTTTCATCGAATGTCTGCATTTCAATCCGGATCATCTTCGGTAATTTTTTTGCTTTTTTCAGGCCGCGCTGCTCGGCGGTCTCGGTAAGGATAGCCAGGCCAGTCACAAATCTGGACATATTGACACTTGCCACGGGATTACTCGGGTGAAAGAGCGCAGGGAAATTCTTCAGCTGCGCCATTCTCTCGATTTCCGGAACAATGTCGTTCCAGATCGCTTCAGCGAATTTTTCCGGATCAAAATCCTGGCTGACATCGAATGATTTCATCCTTCCTCCGTTATGCGAAAGACCTATTCTGAGAATACCAAAAATAAAACTGCAGCGCTAGAGCTCCACTTCGAATGCCGCCACGCGGTACTTGCAATAATCGCAGTCAGCTCCCGATGCCGGGATGGAGTCGCTCATCAGAGTTCTCTTGATCTTCTGCAAAACATTCTCTATCCAGTGATCGCTGCCCTTGTACGGAAGCACGCTGATCCGGAACTCCAGCTTGGCATCGAACGCCTCTTTGTCGGAATCGCCGTTGCAGTAGACAAAGTACGCGGTGTCGGACACCGTGAATCCGTTATGCCGCAACAGCCACTGGTAAATCTCCACCTGCCGCTTGTACCCGATCTGCCACGCGGCATCCAGATTCACTTCGGTTTTTTTGGAGGTCGCCTTGTAATCCACGACCATCAGCTCGCCCGCGGGATTCACCCAGAGATCGTCGATACCGCCGGTGATGAGCAGGTTCGTCGGTTCATGCAGCGCCTGTACGCCGGCATGGAGCGCGTCCCGCCATTCATCCATCTTTTCATGTTGGAACGGCACGGCATCGATGCCGTATTTTTCCATCAGCGGATGCGCAGTCCCCTTCGCCCGATGGATGTCGAATTCCTTTTTCAGAAGCTCGTCCACGGCGGAGTTGAGATTGAACGGAAACCCCGGCGGCTGGCCCACGCCGAGCCGGCGGTCGAGATAGAAGCACCGCGGACAATTCATAAACAGGTCGATCTTGGACCGGCTCAACTTAAACGGATCCTCGGACAACGGATTGAAAAGATTCTTCGCCCGTTTCGGATTGTAATATTGCGACATGGGATTTTCTTCAGTACATCTGAACCCAACTTACTTCCCCTCCGCGAGTTTTTTCAGATTTTCGTAGGAATCCTCGCCGCAGATGAACTTGTCCGTGTCGGTGTTGATATAAAACGGCACTCCGCCGCAGCGGCCGCGGTCGTATTCCTCCATTTTCTTGGCATTATCCGGATGGTGCCAGACTTCGTAGCGCTCAAATTTCATTCCCATATCACCCTCCAATTTCCGCACAATCGGATCCATGGTAATGCAATGCTCGCATTCTTTTCCGTAAAATTCCAACATCATATCGGGTAGTTAAATGTGTAAAGTTAAAAGTTGAAAGTTATTTGTCATTCTTTTCCAATTCCAAACAGACTGAATTGATGCAGTACCGCTTTCCTCCCGGCGATGGGCCGTCATCAAAGACGTGCCCGAGATGCGAACCGCAATTCTTACAGATGACCTCCATCCGCTTCATGCCGTATTCGTTATCCTCGCGCAGTTCGATATTCTCCAGGTTCGCCGGATCAGTGAAGCTCGGCCAGCCGGTGCCGGAATCGAATTTTGCATCAGAGGAAAACAATACATTCCCGCACACCGCGCACTTGTACATCCCCTTGCTGTGCTCGTTCACATATTTCCCGGTGAACGGCGCTTCGGTCCCTTTCTCGCGCAGCACATGATACTGCTCCGGAGCCAGCTTCTTTTTCAATTCCTCTTCATTCATATCCATATTAAAATTATATTTCAATTCTTGAAAAGAGATAACTGCCGATTGCGAGAAAAACCAACGTTATGCCGGTCAACACAAAAAAGTCGGTGGCTAAAGGAAAATGCGCGGCGCCGGCCAAGACGCTCCGGAGGCCGTCCACGCCGTACGTCAGCGGATTCACATACGTGATTGTCTGGATTGCCGGCGGCAATCCACCGAGCGGAAACAGCGATCCGGACAAGAAGAAAAGCGGCATCATGACAAAGTTAATGATCAGCGGAAATGCCTGCATATCCTCCAAATAAGATCCGAAAGAAGTCCCGATGGCGGCAAAAAGCACTGCAATCAAAAATACGAACACCAGCGCAACCGGCAGCATTACCAGCGATACGGGGCGGAAACCGACTCCAAATGCGAGAAAAAATACGATCAATCCCTGGATTGTCGCTACCGTGGCGCCGCCGAGCGTCCGTCCGAGCATAATATTCAGACGCGACACGGGCGCAACCAGCGTTTCTTTCAAAAAGCCGAATTGCCGGTCCCAGATGATTTCAATCCCGGTGAATACCGCGGTGAACATGACACTCATGGCGATGATTCCCGGCGCGATGAAATTGATATAATTCCCGCCGCCGGCTTTTTGGTAAATCGGGCCGAATCCGAAACCGAGCGCCACCAAAAACAGCAGCGGCTGGCCGAGCGAGCCGATCATGCGCGCCTTGGACCTGAAATATCTTTTTAATTGCCGCAACCAGAGAATGTAAATAGTGCTCATATTTTTATTACCTGCGCCACATTTTTCTATGCATTCTCATATTATCTGACGAGTTCGCCTCGGTTTCGCGAACATTTTTTCCGGTCAGCGCCAAAAATGCATCTTCCAATGTTCCGGTCTTGGTCTGCGCCTTCAATTCATCAGAAGTCCCCTCCGTGATGATTTGTCCATGATCGATGATCGCGACTCGGTCCGCGGAACGATCGGCTTCTTCCATATAGTGG
>CAYUKW010000075.1:0-3145 GCA_964445395.1 uncultured Candidatus Saccharibacteria bacterium | reverse complement strand
GTGTGGCGAAATGACAGACGCACAGCACTTAAGATGCTGCGCCGCAAGGCATGCCGGTTCGAGTCCGGCCCCGGGCACCAATTAAAAAAGAAAACCCCGCTTTGCGGGGTTTTAGATTTTTTCCCAGAATTCGTCCGGGAGCTTGGAACATTGTTCGATTGCCAGGCTTATGTCGCCCGGGTAGCCTCTTTTCGGATTTGCCTGCTTGAAGCTGAGCGTATGAAGCGTCGGAATGGGATTCGGGGGAGTCAGAATGATGATGCGGTGCGGAGAAAAGATATCCGCCACATCGCCGTCAGTTTTTGCGGCTTCAATTGTTTCGCTTATGATGTGTTTTATCCGGCGCCGGATCTTCTTATGATTCGGATTGGTGTCGTCAAATCTCCCGGACGGATTATTTTCTATGATGTCATATCCGCGGCTCCGTGCGTATTTGATCTCGCGTTCATCCAGCTGCATTACGCAATCGTGGAAGCCGGATATGAACTGCAGGTAGAACGACAGCTCCCCGTAATTCTTCGGCGTCGGCCCGATTCGGTCGTTCAGAAGGATGAAAATCGTATCGCAGCGGGCCTTGATCGCCTCATTCAGCAGAAAGCTCATCCCATCGCCGTACCAATCCCCATCGATGAGGATTGACCGGAGAAATCCGTAGAGGCCGGTCGCGGCCTGGAGGATCTCTTTGTAGCGATCCGGATTTTCTCTGAGCGCCGGATCATTATTTGAAAAGACGACGAATTTCTTTTTATTCCGATTATTGGCGACCACGTGATAGCGTATCGGCGAATCAACGATGGCTTTAAAATTGATAGTGCGGATGACCCGGTCCAGGATATTCCGCTCGTCAAACAGCGCTTCGCTCAGCGTCGGCGCAGTTCTGGTGAGATCCCATTTATTAAAGATGCTCGCCGGTCCGATTTCCTGGATTTTAAGCCAGAGCTTTTCCAGTTCTCCCACATTCCAATCGGTGGAAATCAATTTTGCGGACGTCAGCGCTCCGACGGAGACGCCTTGGACATAATCCGGCTTGATTCCTTTTTCAGCGAGCGCCTTGGCAAATCCGACGCTATAGCAGCCGGCCAGGCCGCCGCCGTTAAAAATCATCCCGATCTTTCCGAGATTTCTCATTCCCTATTCCAGATTCGAAGAACTTACTCTAAACGTAATCCCTTTTTAAGGGGAAATCAATCTTTCGGCAGGCTCAGGATGAAATAAAAATATCCCCCGTAACATGGGGGATATTTTTGAACTAGCTCAGGCTCACTTTCAGTTTTTTCGATTTTTTCCGGTCCACTTTCGGCATATGCACGGTCAGCACGCCATTTTTCAGGGTTGCCGCTGATTTTTCCGGATCGATTTCCTGCGGGAGGATCACCGAGCGGGAGAACCTGCCCCAGTAGCACTCCTGATAGAAATAATCCTCGTCGGAGATTTTCCGTTCTTTTTCGCGCTTGCCGCGGATAGTGACGGATTCCGGGGAAATGTCCACATCCAGATTTTCCGGATCGACTCCGGCGATAGTCGATTCAACGACGATCTCTTCCGGCGTCTGGTAGACGTCGATGGTCAGCTGTCCTTCGCCTTCGTCCATGAGTTCCGCAAGGGAGGTGTCTTTCTTGCTTTCCAGTTTCGCTTTCGTCGGCAGCGTCGATGCTTTCGCGAATTCAATATGCGGTTCTATGGCGGTTTCTTCGTGCGCCGCATCCGCCATGCTCTCAAAGAATTTTTTTGCGTCTTGATCCATGTTATTGAGACAGGTTCTTAGTTTTTAATTTTTCGAAATCGTACAGTATGAAGATCGTCGCGACGATGAGAAGCGTAGTCGGCACTACGACGGGCTCATACATAAGTATAAGATAATTAAAAACCACATGCAACGTGGTGGCGAGCGCGAATCCTTCATAGAGCAGATAGCTCTTTTTTCTGATCAGCGACAGCGCCCAATAATATCCGAGCAGTCCCGAAGAAATGGTATGCAGCAGCGTGGCGCCGATGAAGCGGAGCGTCGTCGTCTCAAATGCCATGCCGGTGGCCTTGGAGGCCGCGGCGATGTTTTCCACCGCGGCGAATCCCAATGCCGCCACAATCACATAGATCATCGCGTCCACCGGTTCGTCGAAGTCTTTCGGATGTTCGCCGATGATCAGGCGCGCGGCGCCGAATTTGAATATTTCTTCAACGGACGAAAGGATGAAAAAAGAAATGATGCTGTACTGCGCGACGCCGAATCCGGTCACCACGCCATTCAGCGCGATCTGCACCCAGAGGACGATGAACGTGCTGACGGCGCCGGCAAGGAACGTTTCAAAAATAAGTTTTTTCGGCTCCGGATGCGGATCCTCTTCCAGATAAAACACCAGCCAGGCGAATGACGGCAATAATCCGATAAGCAGCGGCAGATAGTCCATTCTTTTATTCTACCATTCTTCAATCATCAAGAGCCGTCCGTCATGCGACGACTGCTCCGCTCTCTGCGTTCGCGGGTTGCCGTCATTGCCGGGAAGCATCTGATAAATCTGTTCGGTGATGAACGGCATGAACGGATGCAGCATCTTCATCGATTCCGACAGGATTTCCATCAGCGTTTCCTGCGCAGCGGCGGCATCGGACAAGTTTTCCGATTTCAACCGCACTTTGGATTCCTCGATGACTTTGTCGGCAAACGTATGCCAGAAATAATGGTAGGCGGTTTCGGCGGCGTGGTTGTAGTCGTGCTTGTCCAGATAGCCGGTGATCTTTTTCTTCGCCGCCTTCAGGTCTTTCAGATTTTTCTTGTCGGCGGCGGCGAGTTTCGCCTTCGCGGTCGTTTCCCGGTAATTCATCAGAACAAAACGGGAAGCGTTCCAGATCTTATTGGCGAAGTTGCGGTAGCCGCGGATTTTATCCTCGGATATTATCGGATCGTTTCCGGCGGTTGTGCCGATGATCAGCGCCATGCGGACGGCATCGGTCCCATAAACTTCCGCCACTTCCAGCGGATTGATGACATTGCCTTTGGACTTGGACATTTTCTGCCGTTCCTTGTCGCGGACCAGTCCGTGCAGATAGACGGTCTTGAATGGAATTTTCCCGGTGCGATAGATGCCGAACATCATCATGCGGGCGACCCAGAAGAACAGGATATCCCAGCCGGTTTCCATGATAT
>CAYUKW010000074.1:0-3308 GCA_964445395.1 uncultured Candidatus Saccharibacteria bacterium | reverse complement strand
TCGTCAAGAAATTCGCTCTCAGGCTTTTTATTTTGAATGACGGCCTTTTTCTTTAGTTTTGGCATTTTTTCTATTAATGTTTTGCGCGCCTGCCCGTCGGCAGGTCTGCGCCCTTAGTATTTATTAAAGAAATAAAATACGACCTTTAAGTTAAAAATGTAATTGATAGATATGAATACAGAAAAGTATATCTGAGGATTTACTAATGTCAACCCCTTATTTAGGTGCCCTTATGGCTTCGAGCCTTACAGACTTTATAGGCTTGTAACTATCCATTGCCCCATTCCCGGCGCTGTG
Source organism: uncultured Candidatus Saccharibacteria bacterium (assembly GCA_964445395.1). GTDB lineage: Bacteria > Patescibacteriota > Minisyncoccia > UBA6257 > 02-FULL-45-10c > REEB48. The sequence continues at coordinate 3,011 of CAYUKW010000074.1, read as the reverse complement.
AGGTCGTGATAGCCACCGCCAGGGCGTCGCTCGCGTCGTCGTATCCTTTCACGGAATCCATATGCAGGATTTTCGCCACCATTTTCGCGACTGATTTTTTGTCGGCATTGCCATAGCCGGTGACCGCCAGTTTGATTTCCGACGGAGTGAATTCCTCGATCGGTATCTGATAGCGGGCGATCTCATTGATCAGCGCGCCGCGCGCCTGCGCCACTTCGATTCCAGTTTTAACGTTTTTGGTGAAGTACAGTTTTTCAATACCGATCTTTTCCGGCTGGTACGTCGTGATCAGGTCGCGGAGGCCGGCTGATGCCTGCTGGAGCAGCTGCGCCAGTTCATTATGGGATCCGTGGCCTGACGACGCGATTTTTTTTCGGTTGATCTCTATGACTCCGTACGCGACGAAAGATAACTCAGGTTTCGTGTTGATTATCCCGTAGCCGATGCGGGTACTGCCGGGGTCGATGCCTAAAATTATCATTATAGGTGTTAGGTGTTAGGTGTTGGGTGTTAGAAATTTCTAAAACCCAAAAACTAAAACCTATAAACTTGAGTTGGTTATTACATTCTGCACATCATCATGTTCTTCCAGGGCTTCCACGAGCCTGGAAACTTGTTCTTTGCCGGCTTCGGAAATCGCTTGGGGGAATTTCGCCTGCCATCCGTTGTTCGCTTTTTCAAATGACCAGAGCACGCTGCCGGGGTTGGCGATTTTTGCATTGTTCTCGGTCAGGACGTGTTTTATTTCGGCGACAGTGCGGTTGGTGTTGTCGGTAATCGCCTCGATTATCAGGGCGACGCCTTCCGGCCCGTACGCCTCAATGACCATATCCTCCAGATTCTTGGCTTCAGACGCTTTTGAGATCGCGCGTTCGATATTGTCCTGTGGAACGTTGAATTCCTTCGCTTTTTCCATGGCGGAACGGAGCCGCGGATTGAACTGCGGGTTAGCTTCGGTTTTCGCGGCGATGGAGATGGCTTTCAGGATTTTGGAAAAAAGCTGCCCGCGTTTTTTATCGGTAGCCCCTTTCTGATTCTTGATCTGAGACCATTTGTTATGTCCGGACATATAGAGATTCTCTTATAGTATATTCAAAAATAATATTTTCGCCAGTAGCAATAAAAAAGACGCATTGCTGCGTCTTTTAATTTTCTTCCAAGAATTCATCCAGATCCAGATTGGTGTCAGGATAGGGAGTCTGTGCGGTTGTCGTGCCGGACGTGAGCGTCAGGGAGAGCGCTCCGCGTATTGAAAGAATGTGATCCGACAACGGGGAGGAAAGTTCTTTGGTGATCACTTTCCGCTCCGAACTTTTTGCGCCGTGCAGGAAATCGAACGTCTTGACTTCCTGCCAGGAGTTTTCGATTTTCCGGTCGATCTTCTTTTTCTTATTATCCTGCAGTTTTGTCGGAGGCAGCAGTATCTGGATATAGAGTTTTTGCGGATCTTTTTCGTTCGTCAGGAGCTGCTGGAGGAATTCCTTTTTATTTTCCGGTTTCGCGCGGAGGATCTTTGCCTCGTCCTTTTCCACGAAGTTATTGCCGGATTCCGCTGAAATGAGAACGGAGAGCGTCCTGAAGTCATAGGGTCCGCGTTTCGTGTCGAGCGCGCGGGGAATCGTTACGGGAACTTTGGTGATGAACTTTTTAGTCCCTTGTTCGCTCCGGAGCGCGATCAGGAGATACGCGGTGTCGCCGGGCTGCAGGGAATCGATGACTTCTCCCTGGGCGTTCAGCGCCTTGAGATTGTCGAGGAACAGAACCTTATCGCCCGGTTCGAGATTCATGGTTATGTCGATATTTTTGACATTGAATTCCCATTCGCTCGCAAGGAGGCTGCCGGTCATTTCCGCGGTCTTGCTGATTGCCGACCAGGGATCGGCCATGACGACGAAGGGTCCGATCATTCTGACGCTTCCGCTCGTGGAAGTGTCGTACAGCGTGATGGCGGAATTATCGTAGGAGATTCTGGCGGTCGATTTTGTGGTCGCTTTCCGCTTGGTGTTCCAGATATTCTCAACGGCCTGATGAGCGACTTGGTCGATATAGATTCCGGTATAGAGCTTGTCGCGGAAAACGGCAAAGCGTATTTCCTTGAGCGCTTTACCGCCGACGGACACATGCAGTTGGACGGGAAGCATGGCATTTGCCGGCAATTGTCTGATATAGCCCTCGATGGCGAACGCGCCATCATAAGAGATGTATCCTGCCGGATCGCCGTTGCTTTCAATCATCTTGAACGCTTCCACCGGTCCTTTGTAAGAGGTCGCGATTTTCGCCATTCGGGCGGGAACCACGACGTCCCCATCCATAAGAATGGGATGTCCGCAGGCCCAGAATCTGTCCGCAGTCGCATAGGTGACGGTGCAGGTCGCGCCGATTTTGAAATCGCCGTCAACCAGCATCATCGAGACCGCTTCTCCGGGTTCGGGACGATGGAGTTCGGATTTTCGATCTGCCGCCGGGCCGGAGGTTTCCGCGGATGCGGAAAACCGGGGCTGCAGCAATTCAATGGCGTATCCGCCGTAGGTTCCCATCGGAACCGGAGCTGATAACGCATCGATGAGATTTTTCTGCGCATCCAGTATTTTCTGGCGCAGGATTTCGGGCGGTTCTCGATTTGAACGCATCTGCCCGAGAAGCGCCTGATAGTTCGCTTCCAGATTCTTCCGCTTGGAAGTCGGAATCCGCTGGCTCGCAAAGGTAGTTTGCTGGTTGAGCATCGCCCGGATCGGCGTGATGCCGCCGAGCGATTTTCCCGCGGTGGGAATGTTGTATCCGAACGCGATTGCGCCGAGCAGATGCGGTTTTCCGTTTTTATAGAAATACACAGGGGAACCGCTCATGCCGGCAAGGACATTGGATCCTTCCAGGGGAGCGCCCATGCGCACGAGAATCATTTTTTCATTCTGAATGATGGGATGCTGGACCACGCCTTCGAATTCGACTTCAAAGCGCGTGACTTCAGATCCCTTGAATACGGTCAGTCCGTACCCATGCGGATCGACATC
>CAYUKW010000073.1:0-3344 GCA_964445395.1 uncultured Candidatus Saccharibacteria bacterium | reverse complement strand
GGCATTGTCGTCGGTCCGGGCCGCGGATCGGCGGCCGGCAGCATCATCGCCTATATCTTGAATATCACCGATATCGATCCCATCAAGTACGATCTGCTCTTCGAGCGCTTCCTGAATCCGGACCGTATCCAGATGCCTGATATTGATATCGATTTCGCCGATAAGCGCCGCGATGAAGTGTTCGGCTACCTGGAGGAAAAATACGGCAAAGACCGCGTGGCGCACATCATCACGTTCGGAACCATGGCTGCCCGCGCCGCCATCCGCGATGCCGGCCGCGCGCTCGGACTGAGCTACGGATTCTGCGATCAGGTCGCCAAACTTATTCCTTTTAACGCGGACTTGGAAACCGCGCTTGCGACAATTCCGGAACTTAAAACCATGTATCAGTCCAACGCGGACGCGAAAAAAGTCCTGGACGCGGCGAAAAATCTGGAAGGCGTGGTCCGGCACGCTTCGGTGCATGCCTGCGGAACGGTTATCGCGCCGAAACCGCTCATTGAATACATGCCGATCCAATATGCCCCGCAGGACCCGAGCACCATCATCACTCAATTTGAAATGCACAGCGTTGAGGATCTCGGCCTTCTGAAAATGGACTTGCTCGGCCTGAAAAACCTCACCATCATTGAAGACACCCTGCGGCTGATCGAAGAAGCGCGCGGAGAAAAAATAGAAATCAGCAAGATTCCGCTGGACGACAAGAAAACATTCGCGCTGCTGCAGATCGCCGACACGACCGGAGTGTTCCAGCTGGAATCGAGCGGCATGCGCCGCTATCTGAAGGAGCTGAAGCCGCATGAACTTGAAGACATCATCGCCATGGTCGCGCTGTACCGTCCGGGTCCGATGGAACTTATTCCCCAATACATCAACCGCAAATTCGGACGCGAGCGCATCACGTATCTTCATCCGAAACTGGAGCCGATCCTGAAAAAAACCTACGGTGTCGCCATCTACCAGGAACAGCTGATGCGGATCGCCCGCGACCTGGCCGGATTCACGCTTGCGGAAGCGGATACGCTCCGCAAAGCCGTCGGCAAGAAGATAAAATCCCTGATGGACGAGCAGGCGCAGAAAATGATCGACGGCATGGTCAGGAATGGCATCCAAAAGAGCACCGCCGAACAGGTCTGGCACTGGTTCGAGCCGTTCGCCCGCTACGGATTCAACCGCAGCCACGCCGCCTGCTATGCCATGATCGCCTACCAGACCGCCTACCTCCGCGCGCATTATCCGGTGGAATTTTACGCCAGCCTTTTCAACGCCGATGCGGGAGACATGGACCGCATGTCCATGCTCATAGCCGAATCCAAAAAGGCCGGCATCGCCGTGTTTGCGCCGGACGCGAATAAGAGCGTATCCCGGTTCATGCCGGAAGAAAAATCCGTCCGCTTCGGACTGCTGGCCATCAAAAACGTCGGAGAAAATATCGTGAACGCGATTGTCGCCGAACGGCAGAAGGGCGGTCCGTTCAAAAACTTCGCGGAATTCCTCCAGCGCGTCGACCATAAGGATCTGAACAAGAAATCGCTGGAAAGCCTGCTGAAATCCGGGGCGCTGGATTCGCTCGGCATTGAACGGAATCAGGGACTCGCCAATATAGAGGATATCGTCAAGTTCGCCAGCACGCTGCGGAAAAACAAATTGACCGCGCAGGCATCGCTGTTCGGATTTTCCGCCCCGTCGGCGGCCGCGCTCAAACTGAAACCGAGCGTGCCGGCGACATCAACTGAAAAACTGACGTGGGAAAAAGAACTGCTTGGGCTGTATATTTCTGACCATCCGCTCAACCAGCATAAGGAAAAAATAGAAAAATCAGGATCCCAGCCGATCAAAAATATCCTGATCAGGGATGAATACGCGGACCGCATACCGAAGACGAAATTCGTCGGTCTGATTTCCCAGATAAAACGGATCAACACCAAGCTCGGCCAGCCGATGATGTTCGCCAAACTTGAAGATATGACCGACTCGGTGGAAGTCATTGTTTTTTCCGATACCCTAGAAAAAACCAATCTGGTCTGGCAGGAAAACAAAGTGGTGCTGGTCAGCGGAAAAATGTCCTTCCGGAACGGCGAACCGAAATTCATCTGCGATAATGTGAAAGAGGTATAGAGATTTCCTCAGACATTCCCTGCGGGCGCTTTCGTAACTATCTTTCAAGATTTTCTAAAATAATTTATACTGAAACGTATGCAGACACAGCAAAGTCAGGCAGCGCTGGATGAAATCCGGCACTCGCTCGCCCACCTTCTGGCAGCGGCGGTGCTGAAAAAATATCCCGACACCAAGCTCGGCATCGGTCCGGTGATTGAAAACGGATTCTATTATGATTTCCTTTTCTCCAAACCGATCACCGAAGACGACCTGAAAGATTTCCAGAAAGAGATGCGCCATCTTGCCAATAAACACCTGGATTTCAAAGGCGAAAAACTGACGGCCGCGGACGCCAAGAAACTGTTCACGGATCAGCCGTTCAAACTGGAACTCATCGAGGAATTTTCAAAAGAAAGCAAGGAACTCACCGCGTATCACACCGGCGACGTCTTCACCGATCTCTGCCGGGGCGGACACGTGGAAAATACCAAGCAGATAAATCCCGGCTCATTCAAGCTCACCCATCTCGCCGGGGCCTACTGGAGGGGCAGCGAAAAAAATCCCATGCTCACCCGCATCTACGGCCTGGCTTTCATGACCGAAAAGGAAGTCGATGAGTATCTCAAGATGATGGAAGAGGCGAAAAAACGCGACCACCGCAAGCTCGGAAAGGAACTGGGCCTCTTCACGATCATCGATGAGATCGGCCCGGGACTGCCGCTCTTCTATCCGAAAGGAGCGATCCTCCGCCGCCTGGTGGAAAACTACATAACCGAACTGCAGGAGAAAAAAGGCTATGTCCCGATCTGGATTCCGCATATCACCAAAGGAAAACTCTACGAAATCTCCGGCCACCTCCAAAAATACGACGCGATGTATCCGCCGATGCAGCTTCCGGATGAGGATGCATACTATCTCAAGCCGATGAACTGCCCGCATTTCATGATGCTCTACAATACGCTTCCGCACTCCTACCGCGAACTTCCGATCCGCTACACGTCCACGACCACGAATTACCGCTATGAAAAAAGCGGCGAGTTGACCGGACTCACCCGCGTCCGCGCCCTGACCCAGGACGACTGCCACGTATTCGCCCGTCCGGATCAGATCGAATCTGAAATCAATCTCATGCTGGATATGATCAACGAAGCCTACCGCGCGTTCGGTTTCAGCGATTTCTGGGTCCGCATTTCCACGCACGATCCGAAAAATAAGGAAAAATACATCGGCGACAAGGAAATCTG
>CAYUKW010000072.1:0-3478 GCA_964445395.1 uncultured Candidatus Saccharibacteria bacterium | reverse complement strand
CGACGTATGATCAGGCGGGCACATACAGCAATATTCATTTTTCCGTAACTGACGGGAATTTGACTGATTTTGAAAACATAACTATCACTGTTTCCAATATCAATCGGGCTCCGATCCTCGGTTCTATCGGCGACAAAACCGTGAATGAGAATCAGAATCTAAATTTTGCGTTGTCTGCCAGCGATCCCGACGGCAATGCCGTAAGTTATTCCGCCTCCGATCTTCCGGCCGGCGCCGCCGTAGATTCTGCTACCGGAATATTCTCTTGGACGCCGGATTATTCCCAGTCAGGAATCTATACTCCGACGCTCAGCGTTTGCGATAATGATCCGTCCAGTCTTTGCGCCCAAGAAACTATCACCATCACCGTCAATAACGTCAACCGCGTCCCGGTTTTAAATTCCATCGGAAATAAAACCGCAGATGAAAATTCCTTGCTGCAATTTGCCGTCTCCACCAGCGATCCGGATAGCGATGCTTTAACGTACTCGGCTGCCAATCTGCCGGCCGGCGCCAGTTTTGATACAAACACAAAGATTTTTTCATGGACGCCGACGTATTCACAGTCCGGGACGTATAGCAATGTGCATTTTCAGGTAACTGACGGATCTTTAAGTGCCAGCGAGGACGTCGTTATTATTATTGCCAATATTGACCGAACCCCGATATTAGATTCGATCGGCAATAAAACTATAAACGAAAACCAATCATTTTCTTTTGTCATTTCCGCCACAGATCCGGATAACGATCCGCTGACCTATTCCGCCTCCAATCTTCCGACTGGCGCTTCTTTTAATGCAAGCACTCAGACTTTTGCCTGGACGCCGACGTATGACCAAGCCGGAACTTACGACAATGTTCGTTTTGAGGCGACGGATGGTTCGGCGACAACCAGCGAAGACATTGCTATCGCCGTCAATAACATAAACAGAGCGCCAGCTTTGGATGCTATCGGCAACAAAACCGGAGCGGAGAATTCTGCCATAGGCTTCACTGTTTCCGCCACAGATCCGGACAGCGATCAACTGACATACGCTGCTTCCAATCTGCCAATCGGCGCCACTTTTAACGCAGCTACCAAGACTTTCAGCTGGACTCCGGATTACGGCCAAGCCGGAACGTACAGTAACATTCATTTTTCCGTAACCGACGGAAGTCTTTCCGTCGGTGAGGATATTGCCATTACGATTTCCCACACTAACCGGCCGCCTGTTCTTGCGGCAATCGGTGGAAAATCCACGGACGAAAACCAGACGCTCAGCTTCACCGTATCCGGCTCAGATCCTGACAGCGATACAGTGACCTATTCCGCCTCCAATCTTCCGCGCGGAGCCGCCTTTGATGCCGGTACGGGAACCTTTTCCTGGAAGCCAAATTTTAACCAGAGCGGAAATTATCCAGATATTCATTTTCAAGTTTCTGACGGCCGATTGACTGCCGGCGAAGATATTACAATCACCGTGAAAGATGTCAATCAGGATGGCGGCGGCATGACTGGCGGCGGCGGTGGAAGTTTATTGTCATACAACTTTGGTCCGTCTCTGAGTGAGCCGACCCTGGCTAATTCCTCGCCAATCGTTGGGAGCGCGGAAAATATCTCTACCGCTGTCGTTCAGCCGGCACCGCAGCAGGAATTAAATAATCCGGTCGCATTCAATGCCGCGAATCAGAATCCGGTGACAGGAAATCAAGGGTTGCTGGCATCGGCATCGCAAGCCGCCGCGTCTTCCGAGGGGCAAAATACCGCAAATAGTTCCGGCACTGGAGCGCCGCAAGGAAATACTTCTTTGTTCGCTGATGTATCCGCCCTTATGAGTCCCCAGAATATAGTCTCCGCGGTCAAATCGGCGGTGAAGACCATCTATGCATCCTTTGATTATCTCAGAAATTTCTTCATGTCATTTTTCTCCGCCAGATAGAGTCTTCATCATAACGGGCATCGGCTCATTTCCACCATTTGAGCCGATTTGAGGTATACTCAATAGATAGTATCTTATGAAACATACTCCGAAATCCATTCAGGAGCTGAAGGCGTCCCGGTCCCCGCTGCGCAATATCAATATTGTGCATTATGAGAATTTGAGCCGGCTGGAACGCCTGGCGCTTTTCGTCACCGAGCGCGTGGGAACGATGGGATTTTTTCTCATGATTTTTACGTGGACGGCGGTGTGGCTTCTGTGGAATGTCTATGCGCCGGCACCGGCGCGGTTTGATCCATATCCGGCGTTCGTGCTCTGGTTGTTCATTTCCAATATGATCCAGCTTTTTTTGATGCCGCTGCTGATGGTAGGCCAGAATCTGCAGGGACGGCATTCTGAGGCCCGGGCTGACGCGGATTTCGATCTGAGTGTGAAAACCGAAGAGGAGATTGAGACGATTTTGCTGCATCTGGAAAATCAGAACGAGCTTATCTTGAAAATCCTGCGCCAGCTGGAGGAGGGCAATAAATAAAGAAGCCCCGGGTACCATCAATGCATATGGCAAAACGATCCATAGAAGTATTTATGCATTGGCTTCCGCTCGGCGTTGCGATTGTCGTTGTTGTTTGTTTTTCCTATGTCGCGGTCCAGCAGAATTATCGGATGTCGCTGAATGATCCGCAGATTCAGATGGCGGAGGATGGTGCAGCCGCGCTTGCCGCCGGAAAATCGCCGGCTGAAATAGTGCCGCGCGCGGAATTATTCGATATCGGCCAAAGTCTCGCGCCTTTTATCGCGGTATATGATAAGGACGGAACTCCACTGGAAGCTTCGGCTAAGATTGGAAATTACCCGCCAAAACCGCCTGCCGGAGTTTTCGCATATGCGATGCACTATGGCGAAGACCGGGTGACGTGGCAGCCGGATGCGAATACGCGCATTGCGCTCATCGTGAAGCGGGTTGATGGCAGTTCCGGATATTTTGTCGGCGCCGGACGCAATATGCGCGAAGTGGAAGCGCGCGAGGATGCTCTTGCAAAACTGTTCCTGATAGCGCTTTTTACAGGTTTATTTTTCAGTTTTACCCTGGATTTCCTCGGAGATGTCCGGCGCCGGCGCGTCAGTAAAAAATAATATCACGCTATGGAACCGGAAATGCAAAATCAGTGTCCGAAATGCAAAGCTGCAAATCCTGCAGCGGCGTATTTCTGTTCCAATTGCGGACAAGTTCTAAAATCGAAACCCTCGGATACTTCAATTCCGAAACAGATTCTAATCTATCTGGTCAGTTTTTTATTTGCGCCATTTGGATTGGGGTATGCGTTCATATACCTGAAACAGCCGGACAGGAAATCAAAGATAATCGGCTGGGTTTCTGTGGCGCTGACGGTTATTTCCATTGTTCTCGTCATCGCGCTTGCGCAGGGATTCCTCTCGCAGTATTCCCGCATGCTCAATTCGATCGGTAGCGGGGGATATTGAATATGGATCAGAAAACAATAAGTTCATATGATGAATCAGCTGAGGAGTATGACCAGCGGACTTCTGATTTTTGGAAT
>CAYUKW010000071.1:0-3565 GCA_964445395.1 uncultured Candidatus Saccharibacteria bacterium | reverse complement strand
CCATCATCAAATGTAATCCGAAAAACTATTGGCTTACCACTCTTAGTATCATGAAAAGATTCCGCGTTGATAATTTTATTAGTCAACAACTTCATGAAAAGAAGGGTATTGGCTTCTTGCTTCTTCAGTTTAAGACCCATCTCTGCCCTCGTATTGAATCTGAAAAGAAGCTGAAATCAGAATACCGTGAAAGCGTATCTTAATCAACTGAAATCCGTATTCTCCGGACGCCGGCTCCGACTGCTTCCTGCTTGGCAATTTTGAACTTCCCTACTTTCAGCGTATTGGTGACATGCGGACCGCCGCAGAACTCTTTGCTGAAAGGCCGCTCTTCGACAAGCTCAGAGCCGATCGTGTAAACTTTTACACGATCAGGATATTTTTCCTTGAAGAAATAAAGCGCGCCGGTTTTCTTGGCTTCTTCAATCGGCAGTTCCTGATAGCTGACCGGCAGATCGCGATTGACCGCGCCGTTCACCAAGTCTTCAACTTTTTTCACTTCCTCATCGGTAAGTTTCCGGGAAAAGGAAAAATCAAAGCGCGCCCGCTCGGCAGTGATATCCGAACCCATCTGATGGACGTCTTCGCCGAGCACTTTCCGGAGCGCGGCCTGCACAAGATGCGTCGCAGTGTGCAGACGCGTCACTTTTTCCAGCTCTTCCTGATTCGCGGCCTTCAATTCTCCGGTATTCAGGATCAAGCCGTGTCCGCCGAATTTCTTTTCCGAACCGGCGCGGGAGATTTCCTGATGCAACTTCATCTCCGCTTCCAGATCTTCTTTTTTCAAGCCCGCCACTTTCGCCGGCACCAATTCCTGCAGAAGTTCAAACGGCAATCCGAATGATTCATAGATATAGAAAGCGTCTTTCGCGGAAATGACTTCGTATTTCTCGATTTCCTTCACGCCGAGCGCCAGCGCTTTTTCAAACTTGGTTTTTTCATCCATCAGCACGGCAAAAATCTCCTTGGTCTTTGTGACCTCCGGATATGCGTCACCGAAAGTATCTTTGACGACTTCCGTCGCCAGCGCAAAAAGCTCGGCATGAATGTCATATTTGATCTCATACACCAGAATACGGCGGAGCAGTCTACGCAGAATATAACCGGCTTCCTTATTGGACGGACGCACTCCGTCGGCAATCAGAAAGACGGATGACCGCAGATGATCGGCAAGTACACGGAGAACTTTGTCTTCCAGTCCGGCATGCGCTTCGCGGATGGCGGAAATCATCGGCTGAAACAGATCGGTCTCAAACACATTATCCGCGCCCTGCAGCATGACTGCCAAGCGCTCCAATCCCATGCCGGTATCGATGCCCGGCGTCGGCAATTTCTCAAACGTCCCGTCAGGCTTGGCATAATATTCATTGAAAACGACATTCCAAATCTCAACGCCATCAACATAGACCTCGGTCGTCGGCCCGCACGGACCCTCGCTGCCGGTCGGTCCCCAGAAATTATCCGCCCGGCCGTGCTTTTTGATTTTCTCTTTCGGCAAGCCAATTTCCTCATGCCAGATGCGGAACGATTCCTTATCCTCAGGAATACCATGCTCACCGGAGAAAATAGTCACGTGCATCCGTTCGCGGTCCATGCCCAGCTCATTCACGATAAAATCATACGCAAAATGGATCGCCTCTTTTTTGAAATATCCGCCAAAGGAAAAATTGCCGAGCATTTCAAAGAATGTAAGGTGCGTCTTATCCCCCACTTCCTCGATATCCGAAGTGCGGAAACATTTCTGTACCGACGTCGTATTTTTCGAACCGAAATCCCGCATCGGATCCGCTTTGCCGACATAATACGGCTTGAACTGCTGCATGCCCGCGGTCGTGAGTAGCACTGACGGATCATCAGGAATCAAAGACGACGAAGGCACGACCGCATGGCCGCGGCTTTCGAAAAATTTGAGAAACTTCTTACGGATTTCAGAAGACTTCATATGTAAAATATTATCATGAAAAATTTAAATAAAAAAGGCGCCCTCACGGCGCCTATTCGTTATTCCTAATTCCTTATTCGTGCTTCTTAATTTCTAGTTCCCTGCCGCCTTCTGCACTTCCTGGATCGCTTCTTTCTTGATCTGCTGCGCGGCGCTGTCGCTTAACGGCAGCACGCGGTCGATCAACGGCTGGGCCGCGCGTTTTGCCGCGGATGCATCCGCAATGCGCTGCGCCAGATTCTCCAATGCGGCACCGGCTTTTTCAACCGAGAAATCAGCGTCACGAAGCGCGGACACGGCTTTGTCCAGATTGATCTTGTCGCCGATCAGATCAGACACTGAACCGATCGCCTTTTCCGCCTGGGCGAGCATCAGCACGATCTGCGGCGCACTCCCCTGGTCCACGCCGTTCTCCTGCGCCATCTGCACGAGGGAATCATATTTTGACTTCAGATATCCCGCTTCAGCGTTCAGGACGCCGCGGTTGTTTCTCGCAAGGATGCTCAGGGCGTTCCGGACCGCGGCAATCGCCGCGCTCGCCTGCGTCGCCGCATCGTCATACTGCCCGATTTGGAATGAAGCGTTCGCCTGCGTCGCATTGAATTTCGCGCGCGAAAGAACCGAAGCGACTGAACTGCTCTTCACTCCCGCGCTCGCGGCGCCCGCGATACGGATCAACCGGTTCGCTTCATCCAGCATGCTGCCCGCTTCCGGCTTGCTCGCGGATCCGTTCTCCTTCACCACATCAACCAGATGCTGACGGACGATGTTCAGAGTATTTTTCAGGATAGAATCGCCGACGCGCTCACGGAGTTCATCGATCAGCATGATCGCCCGGAGCTGATTGCCCGGCAATTGATCGAAGATATCCGGCACGTTAGCGCTGTTCGCATCGCTCTGCAAATCCGCAAGCAGATTGAAAAGGATATGGTCTTTCTGGATAAGCAACGCATCGCGCATGCCGCTCGCATCGCCCAATTTCTCTTCAATTCGTCCGAGCGATTCCAAAAGCATCATCTCATTCGTGATATTTCCGTTCTGATCGCCCGCCAGACTGCTGATACGATTCTGCAGGGCGTCGCCGGAATCCAAACGCTCGAACGTCGCCGCCAATAATCCGCTCACGCGGTCATCCAAAGATTCCAGGCGGTCGCGCATATCCAGATCGCTCGCATTCTCCAGCGCGTCGAAAATCATCATGTGATTCACGCCGGAATCCAAAAGCGTGGACAATAATCTGTCCACTGCCTGGTTTTTGCCAGCGGTATCTTTGATATTCTTCAAAATTGACTGCACATTATTGACGCTGTCCGCATACGGCGCGACCGCGGCCTTCACATTTTCATCCGATCCGTCCAAGACCTGCTCGAGCTTCTTCAACTCGCCGGCTTTCTGGCTCAGAATGTCCAATTCCAGGCTCGCTTTTTTGACCGGATCGACAGTAAGGACCCGCTGAGTATTGCGCACAAAGCTCTTCAGGAAATAAAACGGATTTGTCGGTAAAAGGCCCGGATTTTCCACCGATTGCCCGATATCGATTGAAGACTGGCTCTGGGCAGCCAACGCTACCGGCGCCATAGTCTGAACAGCCAAAAATAGAGCTAAAACAGCAGTTTTCATGTC